>CAZZCI010000159.1:1536-6053 GCA_964653015.1 uncultured Rhodothermales bacterium | reverse complement strand
GAAAGTACGCCTTCCTTGCGACAGGTTTTCTTGAGGGAGGTGGAGCGTAGAGCTTGCCCCTAACTTCCAGGTATGGCAGAGTAGCATGGAGAGTCTCTGGCACGCTCGTGCGGTGATCCCTCGCGGTTTACTCGGCACCAGGCGGTGTAGCGACCGCCTCGTCGGCAATCGTTTCTACGGTGCGTGGACCGATCCCCGATATGCGCTGCAGGTCGTCCACCGACCGGAAGCCACCGTACACATCCCGATGCGCAATGATGCGCTCCGCGAGCGCCGGACCGATACCAGTAAGTTGCTGGAGTGCCTCGGCATCGGCGGTGTTGATGTTGACAGCCGGGGGCGGGGCCGCTGCCACAACGGATTCAGACGCCTCCTTATCAGGGGCAAGCGAATCGCTATCGGTGGCTACCTGACTACTGTCCGGCGGTACCGCAACCGCATCGGTCAGTGGGGGAACTTGCTGGATCCGCCAGTAATGTACACCGCTCCCAAGCATCAATAACCCGGCCAAGACCAGCAACACGGTGGTTTCAATCGAGGTAAGCGCAACGTGTTGTTGAATGTGGTAGAGCCATCGCATACGGTTGTCCTCACCTATGCCCCTAATTCAGTTTGCAGATGTGCAATGTCGGTGTACGGTATAGACCCGGCTTTCCTGCTATCGTAACGTCTTGACTCATGGCCCAACGCGAAATTATTCGGACCGAGGCAGTTGTGCTACGCAGCCTCGATTACAGCGAAAGCAGTACCATTGCCACGTTGTTTACGGAAACGCGAGGCAAGATCGCTGTACTGGCCAAGGGGGCCCGGCGCCCGAAAAGCAAGTTTGGGGCTACGCTGCAGCCGATGACGCACGCGCAGGTGGTCTTCTATTACAAGCCCACGCGCAGCCTGCAGATGCTTAGCGAGAGCAGCCACATTGCACCCTATCGCACCCTTCGAAGAAGCCTGACGCCGATCACGATTGGGTTGCGCATGGTGGAGCTTGCGGATGCACTGCTGGGTGATGAAAGTCGGCAACCTGCGGCGTACGAATTGCTGGTCCGTGTACTGCGACGTCTCGATGATGCGCCGCCGCGTCGTGTGTTGCTCTGGCCGTTCTTTCAGATCCGCTTAGCAGCGGCTCTGGGGATTGCCCCTGCCATCCAGCGTGATCGGGTGGAAGCGGTTGATGAAGAAGGCTGGCTCTCGCTATCCGATGGCGGCGTCTATCCCCTATCGGCGTCACCCAGCACCACTCGGAAAGCCTCGCGTGCAGCCTTGCGAGCGTACGCGATTGTGGCGCGTGCCCCGCTTGATACTGTGCTTCGCATGGAATGTCGGCCTGCTGTGCGTCAGGAGTTGCAAGCCCTCGTGGATGCGTATCTGCGGTATCACTTCGACACACAAATTCCCGACCGGTGCCGCCGCGTGCTGGCACAGCTTCGTTCGGTGTAATCGGCTGGTTTTGGATCCCACCATTCAGGTGTGATACAAGACGGGTGGATGCTCATGATTTTACACATCGAACCTGTCGAATCCAATGTTACCAATCCATTAACACAGAAATGTGGGAAACCTGTGTTACAATTGCCCTGTTCGGCGCTAATGGTTTTGGAGCAAGTCGGATTGTGCTTCGCGCAGACTTTGCTCCAAGAACCAGTTCACTTGTTTCATAAAAGGCTTCTGGCCATGTCTTCTGGATCTAGTATCGAATCAGACTCTATGATGGCAGCCGGTGGCTGAGCCCCTCTCTTCGGAGGAATTTTTCACGCTGCGGGCTGCCTCCACCCGCAAACTCTATTGCGTGAACCATGACTACACCTATCCCAACACAGCGACGGGATGACACGCCCGTACGCGACGTTCTCAAGCGTGTCAATCATGAGGCGTTTCCTGCCTCTGTGAAGGACTTTGCCGCATCGCTCTCCTCAACGAACGCCTGGCGGTTTATGCGCTATGCCGACGTTGAAACCGCGGCAGCGGTCTTTCCTCACTTCACCCCCAACATGCAGCGCGTGCTGGCCGAAAACATGTATCCTGACTGGCTGGCTTCGGTGCTTGCGCACTGCACGCCTGCCGATCGTCGGCACATCAAGCGGCATCTGTCGCCGCATGCACGCCGCCTGTTGGAGGCCGCTCGCTCCCCAGACCGCGACACGCGTCGCCCGTCTGTACCTAAGCGAGTTGCATAGCTGATTTCTCCCCCCGGCGATGCGCTGGTTTGTTCTTCCACGAGGAAGGCATGTAGGTGAGGTATGTCTGTACGGCACAGCAGGTCTGCCTGCGTAGGCCCTTTGCAATACAAACGTCTTTGCACATCTCCACGCGCATCGTATCGTTTTTCAATCCCGCAACGCTCCACGGCTTCATGGGCCTCTTGGGCTCTACGGAGTGCCAGGAGATTGCTACAACCATACACGAAAACCTATGTCAGCAAACGACTCAAGCAACACAGCCATTACGCAACAACTGCGTCGGCACCTTGACAATGGAAAAACTCAGTGGGTCCAAGATCTATGTAACGACCTGCACCCTGTTACCCTGGCCGACCACCTCAACGAACTCACGATTGATGAGATTGCCGAGGTGTTCGTCCTGCTCGACCGCACCATGCAGGCCGACACCTTCATGCTCATCAACCCCGAGCACCGGCAAACGCTCATCGATCAACTATCGGTAGAGGTGCTTGCGGAGACGATCACCGTGATGTCGCACGACGACCGGGTGGATCTTGTGCAGGCCATGCCCGCAGACCGAGCAAAGGCCGTTTTGAAGGCCATGTCAGATAGCGAGCGCCAGGATGTGCTGCGCCTTAACGCATACGAAACCGGCACGGTAGGCGCTGTAACGACGACCGACTATATCCGGCTCGACCCAAGCATGCAGGTGGAAGTTGCTATCGAAGACATGCGCACCCACGCCGCCGAGGTAGACACCATCTACTACGGTTATGTGCTCGATGACAACAAGCGCCTGCTAGGTACCGTGTCCATGAAAGACCTTATCATGGCGCGCCCGTCGGATACGCTGACCGACATCATGAAAACAGACATCGTCACCGCGCAGGCCAGTGGCGATGAACTCGACGCCGCCCGCAAACTGGCGCGCTATGATCTCATTGCCCTGCCTGTGTTGGATGACGACGAAGCCATGCTGGGCATCGTCGCTTTCGACGACATCATGGATGTGCTCGAAGAAGAGGCCTCGGAGACGATGTACCGTAAGGCGGGCATTGGCGGGCTCACCCCCTCCGATGAGAAAGACGTCATCTACAGCAAAAAGCTGACGCAAGGACCGATCTCGTATGCCATTCGCCTGCGCGTCTTCTTTCTCTTAATCACGCTGGGCGGCGGATTGCTCGTCGGCGGTGTCATCGATTTCTTTGAAGACACGCTGGCTGCTGTTGTAGCCGCTGCCATCTTTATCCCGGTCATTATGGATATGGGCGGTAACGTAGGCACACAGTCCACCACCATTTTTGCGCGTGGGGTTGCACTCGGACACATTAACATTCGGCGCTTTGGAAAGCAGCTGTTTCGCGAGGTGAAGGTCGGGCTCATCATGGGTGTTCTTCTTGGCACGGTGGGTGGTGCCGTGGCCTACGCCTGGCAGGGGGCTCCCAACGACATCCCCGAGTTGGGCATTGCCGTTGGCATCGCGCTGGCTGTGGTTATCCCACTGGCTACGCTACTTGGCTTCTTGTTGCCCTGGATCCTTGTTAAGTTGGGGTTCGATCACGCTTCCGGGGCCGACCCGTTTATCACCACCATCAAAGACTTCGTGAGCCTCGCGCTCTACTTCACGCTCATTAATGTGCTCATCGGACTGTAAGGTCGGACTGCAAGAATGCACGTCCGCTTTCCCCCACTACAAACACCCTCTACTTGGTTATGACTCGCTTTATGTCCTCCACCCACTTTCGCGCGCTTCTGGTTGCCGTGGTAATCGGTATGATGGGATTCAGCACGACGCCCGTCACAGCGCAAACCGTATCGACCGAAGCCTCGGTGGGCACTCTCTCCGCATTCATTGACCAGGGCGAGCGCATCTCGGCGCGTCCGGTGCTGCAAGCCGAAGGCAGCGTAGGCATTGGCGCCCTCTCCTTTGTCGGATTCGTAAACGTAGACACCCCAATCGACGGACAAGACTTTACGGTGTCTCAGGCTGATGCCGAAGCCATACTGGCGCTTCCCACCAACGCGCTGGACGCCTGAGGTGGGCTACACCTTCACCACCGCACCGTTCACTGATAACGGCACTTTGAACCTCGACCACAGCCACGAGATCTTTGGCGAAGCGGCCTATCCGGGTCTCATTACACCGCGCCTGTTTCTGGTGTACGACGTGTGGGCGGTGAATGCGCTCTACGGCAAGGTGGGCCTGGGCCATGAAATCGAACTGGGCACGCAGCCCGTTGAACTGGAAGGCGTGGTCGGGTTCGACACCGGCTACCTGGATGTGGGCGATGACCTGGTCGTATCCCACATCGGACTCAACGCCTCTACTGCGTTTCCGAGTGGTCTGGCCGAGGTCGA
>CAZZCI010000159.1:0-1436 GCA_964653015.1 uncultured Rhodothermales bacterium | reverse complement strand
CCGATTCGACGGCACCGTCGTGCTTATAACGGGGGCTACCTCCGGCATCGGAGAAGCGACCGCGCGTGCATTTGCCGACGAAGGAGCATCGGTCTTTTTCTGCGGTCGCCGCGAAGACCTGGGCGCAGAAGTAGAAGCCTCCATCCGTGATTCCGGCGGCGAGGCCACGTACATGCAGGCCGATGTGCGCGAAGAAGCCCAGATGGAGGCGTTTGTATCGGCCTGTGTCGATACGTACGGAGCAGTCGATGTAGCTTTCAACAACGCGGGCATCGAAGGCCCCAACGGGGGCTATAACGACATCGCGATGGAAGGCGAAATGGGCTACCACGACCTGATGCGCACCAACGTCGATGGCGTGCTCTACGCCATGCGCTACGAAATCCCCGTCATGGTAGAGCAGGGAGCGGGCGTGATCATCAACACCGGGTCGGTGCTGACGAGTCGCGGCTCCAGTTCGTGGGGCGCGTACGCGGCCTCGAAGCACGCCGTGCACGGGCTGTCGCGCTCAGCGGCCCAGCGCCACGCGGGCGATGGACTCCGCATCCTCACGCTTTCGCCCGGTGCCACCGAGACGGACCTGCTGCGCCGCTTCTATGGCGGTAGCCTCGAAGGGGCCGGCGAAAATCACCCGATGGGTCGCCTCGCCCAACCCGAAGACATCGCAGCGATGGTGCTGCACCTGAGCTCCGAGGGAGCCAACTTCGTGTCGGGGGCCAACATCGAGGTGGATGGCACCTCGACGGCGTAACTACTCGTGTTGTCCTTGCTCAAAACCGCAACGTCACGGTCGTTGCCCCCGGCTCCGACTGCACACTGATAGTGCCGCCGTGCACACGCATGATCTGACGCGCCAGGCTGAGCCCGATGCCAGATCCGTTCTCTTTCGTCGTAAAGAACGGCACGAAAATCTTCTCCCGCACATCAGGCGGAATGCCGGGGCCGTTGTCGGTGACCTGTAGCACCGGACGGCTGCGACGGTCGATGTAGGCAGCCAGGCGGATGCGCGGGGTTGGCTGCTCCTCTACGGCCTGAATTGCGTTGAGAATCAGGTTGATGAGCACCTGTTCAATGAGCTCCGGATCGGCGGTGACGGATAGCGTGTCGGGCTGCACATCAATACTCAGGTCCAGTCCGCGCTCGTTGATGGCGGTGCGGAGCAGGCGCTTTACAGATCCGAACAGGTCGCGCACCGAGAGCAGCTCCAGCGCGGGCGAGCGGATGTCTGTGAAGCTGCGATAGGCATCCACAAAATTGATCAGCCCGCGGCTACGGCGCTCAATGGTTTGGGCCGCCTCCCGCACATCGGCAGCGGCTTCGTCGTTCTCGGACAGCGAGGCTTCGTTCGCCTCCAGCCGCCGCTGTACCGTGCCCGCCAGCGACGCGATCGGGGCCACCGAGTTCATGATCTCGTGCGTGAGTACCCGGGTGAGCTG
>CAZZCI010000158.1:0-6058 GCA_964653015.1 uncultured Rhodothermales bacterium | reverse complement strand
ACACCTCCAACGCCTCCGCAACACGCCGTAAAACATCGTTGAGGCGGGCGCGGACGTCGCTGGGCAGCTCTTTGTCGGTCCCCACGTCGATCTGGAGGCGGAACTGGATGCCGAAGGGCGCAGCGATCTTTTCGATCTCGGCGATCTCGTCGGCAAGGTCTTGCAGTTGGTGGGCCTCCAGGGTGCTCTCGGCACGTGCGACCGCCGAACCGTAGGTGCCGGTAGGGGGGACCTCGTGCGACGTTTGCCCGCTCCCATTTCCTGAGACGTTCCTGGGTGGTTTCGTCTCTTTGGGGACTTCAATCACCACTTGCTCCGCGCCTGAACGGTCGGTTGGCCAGGGGCCAGATTTAACGGAGCGCGTCAGGTAGCTGGCCTGGAACGCCGAGCTTATGGTCTGGCGCACCAGGGGCCAGGGTAGCGGCTCGCCTTCCTTCGCAGACAACGCCTCGGCCAGACGGGAGGCGGTGGTGGATCCATCCTCCCAGGCATTGGAGAGGTTGGCAGGAAGCAACTCCGTTGGAGAAATGGACTCCGGAGGCGGCTGGAGCGTTGTTTCTGCGCTGATGAGCCCCTCCGGAACGTCTTCGCCGAACAGACTGGTCTGTCCTTGCTGGAGCCATAGCATGCTCCGCGAAACGCCTTCTCGGATGGCCGCATGGAGCACCTCGGCACTGGCTTTAGGAATCGGCTTATATTCCGAGTAGCCGTCCATCGGGATCTCGGCCGCGTGATCGCCACTGAAGTAGTCGTAGAGCGTCTGAACGGAGAGCCGCTCATCGTCGTCCCAGAGCCCGGGAAGAGCATCCGGCTTGAGAAGCGCTGGGTCTACACTCGCGAGTTCGGCGTGATCGGGCAGAACAGCATAGAGGCTGTCGTCTTCTAAGAAGCTGCGGTCGGGGGAGGCATACCATGCGGTCCGGGCGGATCCATCGGGCCGTTCGAGACGCAGCACAAAGGTGCCGTCGCTGCACCCTCGGGCGATCGTGTCGTAAATGCCGTCTGTATTGAGCATTTTGGGCAGTCTGGTCTGCTGCGCAAATGCCTCAGTGATATGGGCTACGCGTCGCTTGGCCTCGTTTTCACGCCACAGATCGTAGGGCCCATTCGGCAGAATGGCCTCGGGGGTAATCGCTGCGTCTTTGATGCGGGCTTTGTCGTGCGCCTTGATCTGCTGGAAGAGCGACGATTCGCCGCCCGACACCTTGAACGCAATCGGCGTCCCATCGCGGTTCAGAGTGACGGCTACGCTGTAGGCTTGCCGCACAGCGTCAGCAATCTTGTCTTTCGACTCGCTAACATATCGCTGCAGACGCTGGCGCCGCGTTTCGTCGACCTCGTCTTTGTCCAGCATGTTGTCGCGCACCTCCTTCCAGGCGAGATGGTTGCGGATGTGTCCGCGGGTGGTATCCAGTACGTCCGACGAGGGCACAGCAAGCACCAACGCGTTCTTGTTGACGCGGGGACGGTCTGCCGTGGTTGTCTCGGTGAGAAAGCGTACGGCGCGGTCGCTCGGCGAGCCGGGGCGGGAGGCGGCTTCGGGTCCCAGCACGGCGTAGTGAAACCGCCCGTCATCTTTGACGTCAGCCGGGCTGTTGGGGAGCTTGTGGACAGCGGCGCCCGCGCCTGACGCCCCTCGCGTCAGACTCTTGGCGTTGTCGATCGCGGTCGTGAGTGCATCGTCGACAAGGTCTTCCACCCGCGAACGGGCGTCGTGGTGCATCTGCGTGAGGTTAGGGCGTGATCCCAATCGCCAGAGACGAGCCACCTCGTTCTGCTCCTGCGGGAAATGGTCTTCGTCCAGGAACCACGAGGTCCGCGTTAGCTCCTGAAGCGCTTTGTTGAGCTCAATGGTATCAGGACGCGTGTGGCCGACCAGACGCTTCAGGGCCAACAGTTCGCCTTTGCGTCCCTTCGGTTGAGAGTGCAGGAAGATGCCCATCAGGAACTGTTCGACCTCACGCCCTTCCAGCGCGCTGTACTGTTCTTGGATGCCGCGGGCACGGCCCAGTTCGCCTTCCAGAATGGTCGACCACCCCTGCCGCTCGCCTTCGTATTCGGCTTGCCGGGCAATGCTCGCCAGTTCATCGGCTGCTGCACTGAGTTCCTGCTGGCCAGGCGCGCTCAAGAATATGTTGGTGGAGATCAGCGGACTCTCGTCCCACTTCGAGGCATCTCGGATGGCAAGCGCCATGATGCGAAGCACGCCACGCGCCTCCTGAAACGACTCCAGGTTGGTCCACTTCTCGTAGAAGATGTCGGTCAGGTCCGGGTGGAAGGGGTAGCTCTCCAAGAACCGGTCTTCTGCTTCTTTGCCCTGCTTTTTCGTCTCCTCATCGAGCGAGGTGATGCCCTTGAGCGCCGCGGTAACGTGCGGGCGAAAGGCGCTCTTGTCTCTGATGGAGTCGAGGGTGAAGAACCGGCGCCGCAAGATCTCGGCAATGTCGTGCTTCTCAACCGGACGCACGGACTCGTCGTCTTTCCGGCGGAAGATATCCGCTACCTGCTTCTCCAACTGTTTGCCCAACTGGGTGTACGTGTCGAGGTCGGATGCCAAGATTGATGCGATCATGCAGCAGCGGTCGACCTTGCTGACGGCCTGCGTGAGGCACTGGAAGAAGTTGATGAGCGGCTTCTCCATCCCCCGGTCTTTGCTGACCCGGTTCTGCACGTACATCAGGATCTCATCCAACAACAGAAGGACCGAGGCATCGCTTTCTGCCGGGGCGCGCAAAACATTGATGAGCGTTTTTGTAGAGGGTGGATCGGTGCGCTCGTCAAGATCACCATCGTTTAGGATGCGTAGCCCTTCGTCGCCCGCCAACTGGTACGCCAGCGCGCTCCACGGCTCATACAACTGCTTAAGGGTGCCGTCGGGACTGTGCACTTCCATGCCATTCGTTGTGTCAAAGTAGTCGAACGGAAGTGCTGCAATCGCTGCGTTGGGAAGCGGACGGTCAATGTGGCTTTTGAACTCGTCGACCGCGGGCACATTGGGAAGCGTTTCCGGCGATCCGAATAGATGGTACAGCGTGATCATGGAGTGCGTCTTCCCGCCGCCATACGTGAGCGAAAGCTGGCGCACGGCTTTGTCGCTCTCCCCGGCCAGCCGCTCGGCCACGTCGTGCGCAAGCTCCCGCAGGTTGCGGGTCGGATACGTCAGCTTAAAAAACTCGGTCGGGTTTTCGTACACGGGCCGTTCGTTTTCCTGCATCATCACGTCGTGCAGGTCGGCGGCGAAAATGTCAAGGGTCAGCTTGTCGTTCTTTACGTCGTCGCGTACGGCGACAACGTCGTGCCACGGGGTCCAGGAGGTTGGCATATCAGAAGGAGGGGCTTAAATGAGGGTACGGTGCGAAAAAGGGGATGCGATGTCAGGTTGCTTCGGTCCACTGCTTTAGGCGCGCTTCCAGGTCTTGGATTTCCGCGCAGAGCTGACGGATGCGTTCGTAGCGACGGGCGGCGGCATCGCCCAGGCGTTTGCGTCCGCGGCCTGGTCCTTGAAAAGCGCCCGCTTCCTGTGCAAACGGCTGGTAGTACACTTCCTTGGGATTCGGATGCTGCCGCACCTTGCGCCAACTCCAGTCGGAGGGAAGGTCGTGCCCGGCCAGGAGCCAGACCTCCACTTCCTGATGCGCACAGGCGCTCATCAGGGCGTGCCGGTCGTAAAGCAAAATGCTGTCATTGCGGCGCTCGATGGCATCGAGTTCGTCGCGGCGGGCGGCGGTGCCATCGCGATCCACCAGAAGCAAAAACAGGTCGGCCATGGCGTTGCGCGAAACGACCTGCTTCAAGGCGTCGATGTCCTTGACCTGCGACCACCCGCGCAGCATGGGATCGCGGCACATCTCGACGTTGGCCCGGGGTTTGCCCACGTAGGTTAGCATCGCATGGACGAGCGGCTTCAGGATGTATTGGTCGTGCCGGTAGTCTTCGGCGATCACAAGAACATTCATGCGCGCTCCCCCGCTCCGTTGCCGGATGCATTGGTTTCGGGCGCGTCGTCTTGCGAGAAGGCCATGCTGGTTTCCATCCACCCGGACTCAAACAGCCGCGCCAGGTCTTGCGTCTCCAGGATGCGCCGGGCCTCAGGCAGGTCCACAATGCGGCGGATATGCCCTTTGCTTTCGCCTTCACGCCGGAAGACCAGCGATGCGTGTTCGCGGGCTTCGGGCCCAAGCAATCGCAGCAACGTGGGCGAGTGCGTGGTAGCAGCCACTTGCGCAGGCCCATCGGCGACGGTCTGCTCGATAAGCTGCACCAGCAGGTCGAGCCGGGCGGGGTGGATGCCGTTTTCGATCTCTTCGAAGAAGTAGAATCGCTCGGGCGAGGGCCCAAGCAATACCGCGGCAATTGCCAGAAAACGCAGCGTACCGTCGGAGGCGCTGTAGAGTGTGGTTTCGTGGTCGTTGGGCTCTACGATAACGGCCAGCGTTTTACCGCTGAGATCCGAGGGGAAGCGCAGGTCTACCGCGTCCATGGGCGTAAGCATCTGCATCCATTCAACGAGCGTGGCTTTGCGAGCGTCGTCTTCGCAGATGGCTTGTAGCACCGACGAGAGGTTCTCGCCCCGATCGCTGAGCGTGGTCTGGCCGGGCATGGAGGGCTGCCGCATTGCGCTGGGATGCAGATCCAGAAAGCGCATGGCTTGCAGCGCTTTGGTTGTGCCCTGTACAGCATGATGCACTTTCTGCGCACTCAAATCGCCCTTGACGTCGATGATGTCATCAATTTGGGTAAGAGCAGGCCGGGTTGAAGCAAATTCTTCTGGCACTCCGAACATGAGGAAGTCAGAGCCTACATTAGCTGTAACCTGTTTACTTTGCGGTTCTGACTCGAATAGTAGCGTTCCATTGTGGATGAGCTTTTCTCCTTCTACGTGAGCAACCCCTTCACTTCTGTCAATAGAAATGCCTATACGATACGTCATTGGTTTTGGAAACATTTCCGGCTCAGCAATGAAGGCAGAGATGTCTAATTCCACCTCGATCCAGAAGAAATCTCCTCCCCGAAACGCCATCTCCCCCAGTGTACCGCGCAGGCCGCGCCATTGCAGGGCGCCCTCCATGTACTTCTCGCCGAAGGTTTCGGCCAGGGTGTAGCCGCGTCCTACGCCGTGCAGAAAGCGCAGGGCATCGCGCACATTGCTCTTGCCCGACGCGTTCGCGCCCACCAGCACCGAAAACGGGCCCAGGTGAAGCTCCGCATCTACAAAGTTCTTAAAGCCGTTCAGCGACAGGCGACGAATCATGGCGGTTTATTGGGGTCGAATAGTGCGTCTACAGCGGGGTCAGTCGAACAGGTCGGGCGAGGCTTCCACCGAGCGGGTGACCTGCTGGCCTTTGATGTGGTTGCTGATGCTCTCCAGGCGCGAGCGCTCCTGTCCGTCGTCGGCGAGTTCGATGACGGCCTGCAGCACTTTCTGAAACAGGCTGCTCTCTTTGATTCCGCGCTCGGCGATAAAGGCGTCCACGGCGCTCACGTCGCCCTGCGTCCACAGGTGCAGCAGACGGTGCACCTGGTCGATGATCGGGGCGGAGGCGTCGAGGTCGTCTTGCTTCGGACGGGTGCGCTCGTCCCACGGCAGCAGTTGTGTCTTGCTTCCGCGCTGCTGGACCAGGTCGTATCGGTCGTCCAGGTCGCTATCCGAGAGGCCGCACGAGATGGCGTAGAGAATGCACGCGCCGGAGGAGACCTCTTCGAAGCCGTAGTCGTTGCGGTGCAGCAGGTAGTAGGCGGTGACTTTGTCGAGGCGTTCGGCGTCATCGTCGGCGTGGCCGTTACCGGAGAGCACGCGGCCCACGGCAAAGTCGACCACCTCGCGGCGGACGTGGTCTAAGAACTCGGCGACCTCCATGCGGCCGCCCTCGGCGTCGTCGGCTTTTTTGACGACGGGATAGCGGCTGTAGGATTCCATGGCCGGACCGGTGGCGGCCCATACAAAGTCGGGCCCGCGAATGCCTGCATCCCAGAACTGACGCAGCCGGTCGGTGATGCTCTCGCGCATGTCGCTCAACACCTGCTGATCCCAGCCGGGGCGTGCGGTCTTGGGGCGCTT
>CAZZCI010000157.1:0-6079 GCA_964653015.1 uncultured Rhodothermales bacterium | reverse complement strand
CTCCGCCCACGCGGAGATAGACCCGCGATCAAGGGCCCGGGGCTTCTTGAAAGGAAGACATGCGTTAACAGGGGGCCGCCATAAAAAAACGCAGAGCGTCCACGGCTTCGTCGCGACGCGGAGCATCGCGACGAGAAATGGGGGTGTTAAAGCGTTAACCTCTTTCTCCAAAGGCATTCTTCTCCGCGGTTTTATCGGTTGTCATGCTGAACGCAGTGAAGCATCTCAACAGGAGCGAAACGAATATCCCGGGCGGTTATCGAACCATACCAAACAGGTACGTGCTGGAACGCTCCCCAACGCTCAAGATGCCAACGGTTGGAAGAGCTACCTCCCTCCTCTCGACCCACCAGCGTATAACCTACGCCCCTTCGAAGGCTCACGAGGACGAGATCTTATCGGACGCAGGTTGCTCTCCCTTTCGCATCAGACATTGAAGCGCAGGCGGCAGATGTAGGGCCAAGCGGTGACGAGCTGGCCGAGTCGCGTTGCGCACACGCGTCGTGAGCTGCGTGACGGCGAAGCGCGTCTGCGAGGCGATGCGCTCGGCGGGCGTACACCACCCACTCTCCCAAAAGAACCGAAACCACTCCGCCGATGCCGGATGCGTGCCGTCCATCACCCACGGCTTACGCGACCCGGTAAAGTGGAGCACGTCGTAGTTAGAGAGCAACTCCGATCGGGTGGCCCGTAGCACCCGCTTGAACGCACAGTCCGGCCACGCCCGACTCTCTTTGTCCCACCGCTTAAACCGACAATCGTGCTGCACATTCCACGTTGCCGGTAGCGCCTCCCAATCGTCCGCCAGAACAGCGTTTAGCCCTTCCTGGTCATTGTGGCATAAACGGCCTGCAAAGCGTCCCAGGTGCTCCATCGCCCGGCTATGCACATCTGTCGAACGCCACCGCTGCAAGTTAAGTAGCATCACCCCACTGTTAAAGTAGGGGGCAAACGGATCGATCCCAACCTCCTCGTAATAGGAAAGTCCGTTTGGTGAGGAAACGAACGGAATCCAGTAATCGCGTACCGCGCAGAGCGACGTCGTGGCCAGCGACCACTGCCAGAGCCTCACTAAATCGCCTCTCACAAGAACATCGCTATCCAGGTAGATCGCCTTTCTGCAATCGCCCGGAAGAAGGTCTGGGATCCACAATCGCAAAAGGGCCCCCTTACTGAAGCCGGGATGGAGTTTTACCAGAGGCAACCGGCAAAGCTCATCCGCTGGAACAGACCTCCAGTGCACGCGCGACGGCACAGGATGCATCGACACCACCTGCTCGATCCGTTCCTTGTTGTGCGGCTGGATGCCCCCATCAATGAGATAAAGATGGACGCCCCACCCAGGACGAAGGTGCTGCAGTGCTGAAAAGATCGCTACAGCCATCGGACGGGCATATGCATCGTCGGCGGCCAACACCAACGCAATAGAAGGGCGTGTTTCATTCATCTGCATAAGGCGCCAAGACGTGGGTAAGTGGGGCGGGCACTCTGCGCGCCATCCAATGCCGGATGGGGCGTGTGGCGTTCTTGATCGTGCCAACGGATTGCCGTTGGTATACGGTGGGTATTGAACGAGCCCGCTCACGCAATGTCATCCAACGACTTCGCCATGCATACCGAAACCATCGAAGCGCTTCTGGATGGTGATCGGTCTTCCAGGGCTTTTCGGGACCGGCAAAGTGCAGGATGTGGGGATGCGAAAGCAACGTGCTGTACCGCGCTCGCATGTCGGTTCGGAAATCAGATAACGGCCATTGTGCGGCTTCACGGATCCATCGCTTCGTTCCAATTTTATGATGCACGTTCCATGATGGGGGAAGCGCCTTCCAATCATGCATCAAGACGGCATTGAGCACCCCTTGATCGGCTAAATTGATAGCGTGGGTATGTCGCCTGATATAGGCACGCGCCCGCTCGTTGACGTGGGCTGCTCTCCACTTTTCAAGATTACATACCATCACCCCCGAATTGAAGTACGGATGGGTGTCCGACGCGTCGATCACGGTGTGATTGTGAATGCCTGCATGCGATGATATATGGGGAATCCACTGGTCCTGGGCGGCAAGCAAAGCAGCGGAATGCAGCTCCCGATTCCATAGATCAGATAGACTGCCCTCAACGACCAAGTCGCTGTCTAAGTACAGCGCTTTGTTGACGGATGCAGGTACGATGGTTTCCATCCAAAGCGGCACATATGCATTGCTATTCAGCCAGGACTCGGAAGGAGCTATCGCATCTAACCCGCTGGTATCGACGAACCGCCAATGGAGCGTGACGCGGTCGGCATACACCGCAAGCACATGCTCCACCCGGTTTCTATGCGCCTGTGAAATGCCTCGGTCAACAAGGTACAGTTCAACCGTGTACCCTGGTGCTAGATTGTGCAGGACTGAAGTGATCGTTACGGCCGTCGGACGCACATAGGTATCGTCGGAGCACATAACGACGACAATAGGTGTGCGATGTTCGTTTCGGCCTCCATTCGTTTGGGCCATCGGATACGGCGTATGATTGACAAGCTGTAGAACCGTTGTCTGGAAGCACGTTCAGGCTCCAGCAACCGGTCAAAGCATACACGTCTGCATCCACCTGCAACACGGGCATTCGGAGCACCGCCCTCCTACGGTTTGGAGACAACCGGTGTAACTCGGTCCTACCGCCAAGACGGAGCTCAGCGCCCGCCGTCATCCCATCTGACACTGCGCACAAGAAACCACCCCTCCCCCCAATCATTAACCGGCGGCAACTGATTTCCCGTTACCGCAGCGCATCTTCGAGAGCGGTCGCAGCGTTGGTGGTGGCATCGCGATACTTAACGATAACTGGCGTGTAGAGCGACAAGCCATGCTCAGCGCCAAAGTCGGAGGATACGGGCCGTGAGCCCGATACCACAACAGCGTTGGCGGGCACCTCCAACGTACCGTTTTCATCGGCGGTGATGACGCGTTCGTGTACCGTGTCGTACAACCGGGTGGAGCTGGTGAGTTGCACGCCCGAGGCAATGACAGCCCCTTCTCGTACAATGCAGCCCTCATACACGCCAGCTTGTCCGCCAACAAACACATCGTCTTCTACAATGACAGGCGTGGCGTTAACCGGCTCCAGTACGCCGCCAATCTGCGCAGCCGCCGACAGGTGCACGCGCTGTCCGATTTGCGCACAGCTGCCGACAAGCGCATGCGAATCGACCATGGTGTCGGCATCTACGTAGGCCCCCACGTTAATATACATGGGCGGCATGCACACCACGCCCGGCGCCTGGTAGCTGCCCGTTCGGATAGACGAACCGCCGGGCACCACGCGTACACCGTCGCCTTTTTGCACGGGCTTTACGGGATACGTATGCTTATCGAAAAACGGAAAGCCCTCGGTGGAATAGTCCACAATGCGGCCAATGCGAAACCCAAGCAGGATGCCCTCCTTCACCCAGGCGTGGGCCGTCCAGGTGCCCGCATCATCGCGCGAGGCAGCACGTACGGTGCCAGCGTTTAGCGCACGCAGCAGATCGGCCACGGCATCGCCCGCAGGACCAGCATCGGGATCGTCTTGCGCGGCCAGGGTGGTGAGGCGATCGCGAAGGGCATCAACATCAATCATAGCAAAAAGGGGAGGTTGTCAAAAGAAAACTACATGCTAAAATGCATGGCCAGCGGCCCATTGTAAAGCGCGTGCTGTGAAATTGGCGTCGTATCGACAGGATCAGCCATGCGCTGGATCCTTGCTACCAACGCGGCGGTACGTTGCTTCGCAATCATTTGCCTTGACTATCAACATCCACCGACTTTTTATGTACCGTACTGTTTGCCGTAGCGTTGCCGCACTTGCACTGCTCGCCATGTTTGCGATTCCGGGCTGCCAATGCTCTGACAAGCCCGACATTGGTCCGGTTGAAGACGAAGAAGCCCAGGTCATCGAACCGGCCTCAGAGGCCACGGTGGCCCCGCTATTTGTATAGCACCAGAGCGCCCCGCTTGCAAGATGGCTCGCCTCCTCCAACGTGCTGGCGAGGAACGCGTACCCCCACACGCCTCATAGGGCCATCCAGCATCTGCAGCCGGATTCTTCTGAACGTGTTCTGTTGCCCCGCCCATGGCTATCCCCGACGAGAAACTGGACGCCATCCGTTCGGCCACTGACATTGTGGACGTGGTGAGCGACTACGTGCGTCTAAAACGCGCTGGGAAAAGCTATAAGGGCCTGTGCCCGTTTCACGACGAGGACACGCCCTCTTTTCACGTGGATCCGGAAAACAACTTGTTTCACTGCTTTGGCTGCAAAGAGGGCGGCGATGTGTTCTCGTTTGTACAGAAGATGGAAGGCATCGGCTTTTTAGAGAGCGCTCGCTATCTGGCCGACCGATCGGGCATTTCGCTGCCCCAATCGGCAGCCGAAGAGCAAGCCGCCTCGCACCGCGAATCCATCTACCAGGCGCTGCGCATGGCCGCCCGGTTTTTCTATCGACAGCGCACGCAGTCCGATGAGGGCGCCCCCGCTCGACGCTATCTCTCTGAACGGGGCTTCTCCGCTGAAACCCTGAAAACCTTTGGCGTTGGGTACGCCCCCGATGCCTGGGATGCCCTGCTCACCCATGGTCGCAACGAACACGTAGACGCCGAGGTGATGCACAAGGCGGGTCTTATCATCCCGCGGGCCCAAAGCGATGGCTATTACGACCGCTACCGGCACCGGGTGATCTTTCCGCTGTTCTCCCACATTGGTAAGGTGGTGGGCTTTGCCGGACGCATTCTGGATACGGAGGCCGATCAGCCCAAGTACATCAACTCGCCGGATACGCCGGTGTACAATAAAAGCAAGGTGCTCTACGGACTGCATCAGGGCAAGCAAGCCATTCGCCGCGAGAAGGAGGTGTGGGTGGTGGAAGGCTATACCGATGTCATGGCGCTGCATCAGGTTGGCATTCAGCATGCAGTGGCCACCTGTGGTACCGCGCTCACCCGCGAGCACGTACAGCTGCTAGAGCGATATGCCGACCGCATCATCTTGCTGTTCGATGGCGACGAGGCCGGCGGACGCGCGGCCCGCGACGGGCTGCAGCAGGTGCTGGCTGAGGGCTTGGGCGCCTATGCCGTAACGCTTCCTGCCGGACACGACCCCGACAGCTACATCCAAGAACACGGCGTGGATGCCTTGCATGCGCACGTCGAAAACACGCAGAGCGACCTCCCGCAGTTTGTGGTCGAGCAAGCCCACGACGCGGGACGCATGGATACGCCCGAAAACCGCGTGGCGGTGCAGCGCGATATGCTGCGCGCGCTAACGCGTATCCCCGACGATAACCTGCGCCGTGAGTACGTGCGCCGGGCCTCCGACGTGCTTGACGTGCCGCACAGCGATCTGTTTACCGAACTCAATAAGATGGAGCAAGCCGAAGCGTCGGCTTCCCGCCGCCGAGCCCCACGCCCGCAAGCGCCACGCCCGCAAGCGCCTCCCCCCGAGGACGCTCCTCGTACTGAACAGCAGGCGGAGGCGAACGAAGAGACCCCGCCCGCCCGCATCTTGCCCGAAGAGCGGCTCCTGCTACGCCTGATGCTTGAAGAGGGCACCCCGATGATCCGATACGTGCTCAATCATATGTCGCTGGAAGAGTTTACCGAAGGCCCCGCTCGCGATCTGGTCGACTGCCTGATGAAAATGTACAAGGCGGGCGATGTGCGTACGGAGCGCATCATGCAGGGCGAGGAAGGCGACACCCTACAAAAGCTGGCCGCGGCCGTCCGCATCGACCCGCACAGCCCCTCAGACAACTGGGAGCACCGGCGCAACATTCGCGTGCCCCGGTTCAACGAACAGCCGTATGAGTCCGCCGCCAGTGCCATGACGTTCTTAAAGCTCGACCGCGTTAAAGAGGCCATGCACGCAGCCCGCCAGCAGTTGCACCGAGCCGACCGGACTGGCGATGAGGAGGCGCTTTCGGCCACGCAAAAAAAGATCATGCAACTGCAAGACCTTAAAAAACACATACAGCAGCGGGCGTACTTGAGTGAGGCTCCGGCGCGATAGGCGCGATAAGCAGAAAACCGGCCTGTTTGCCTGCGTGACGGCACGTATCGCCTTGTCA
>CAZZCI010000156.1:0-6080 GCA_964653015.1 uncultured Rhodothermales bacterium | reverse complement strand
CCTGCTCTTTTGGCGTTGGGGCGTCTCCCGATGACGAGGGCGACGTTTTAGAGCGACGCTTTCGCTTCGATGTGGGGGGGCGGCTCGATTTGGCACGTTCCAACTCTTCGCGCTTCGCTTCGATTTTAGACGGAATTTCGCTGATGCGTCGAGCCAGGGGACCTTTTTCCCGCTCACGACGCGATGGCAGCGGACCCATAACAAATCCGAAGGGCTTGAGTGCATCCACCTCGTCAAACACCACTTTTAACATAGCCCCCATGGGAATGAACAAGATCATGCCGGCAAAGCCCCACACTTGCGCGCCCAGAAAGAGCAGAAGCAAGGTGGTAAGCGCATTCATGCTCACTTGACTACCGACGATGGTGGGCGTGAACAGATTGCTTTCAAAAAGCTGGATCACGTAAAAGCTCACCAAAATGATCGCCGGATAGATCAACGAGTCCATGGTGAGAAATGCATAGACGACCGGCAGAATAGATCCGAGGATGGGTCCAATAAAAGGAATCACATTGAGCAAAGCCGCAAACACCCCGAAAAACACCGCATGGTTTACTCCAACCAGAAGGAGCATCACCGAGTTAATCACCGATAGGATGGCAATGACGATGAGCATGCCGGTGATGTATTGCTGAACCACCCGCTTCACGTTTTCGGCTACGCGCGACACATGCTTCGTGCGTTCCGGGTCGCCTTGCCCAAAGGCGCGGAGCACAAACTCCTTCAGCAGACTTCGAGAGATGACTAGAAAGAAAATGAAGACAGGCACTAGAAAGGCTGCCGTAATAGTGGAAGCGGCTCCGGCGAGGCCTCGTGCCAGATCGGCGGCGTTGTCGGCCAGGTATTCGACGGCGGTGGTCCCAAGCGTACCTAACTCAACGAGCCCTTCTATGCCGAACCACTCGCTCATGAGTGGTTCAACAGTAGCCAGCATTTCTTCGATGCGTCCCTGGATTTGGTCTGCATCTTGCGCAAACGAGGCCAACTGCGTATAGAAGAAAAATCCCAACCCAACTAGGGCTGCGGTGGCCAATACCATGGTAAGCAGCCCGGCGGCAATACGGGGCACCTTATATCGCTCCATCCAGCCCGAGACGGGAGCCAGCAAAATGGCTAGAAAGAGCGCAAAGAGCAGAGGAATCAGCACGGTTTTTGCCACGATCATGGCATATACCGTAAGCACCCCGCCGGCCAATACGGCCGTGTAGGTAATGTACCAAGGGTACGAAGAAGCGGACATAGTGCAGGGAGTCGTCAGTAAGAGTGGGCTTCAGCCTGCACATGGCCCGCAATCAACTCCCGTAGTAATCAACGCAACTACGGAGTTGGCATGGCTGGAGCGTCATCATCAGCCTCGGGGGTTGGGGCCGATCCAGGCGAAGGAAGTGCTTCTCCTTCAGGCATGGTACCGCCCTCTTCGCGGACGCGCTCTTCCTCTTGACGAGCCAGGGTAATGGCTTGGTCAGCCCGTTCATAGTACGGGGAGTCTGAGCCTACGATGTCTTTCACCGCTTCAAACTCTTCAACAGCTTCATCCACGCGCCCAATGTACAGGTGCATGATGCCTCTATTGAAGCGCGCCTGAAAATGTTCGGGATCATCTTCAATGACCCGGTTGATCTCGTCTACCCCCCGCATAGGCTGATCGGTTTGAAGCATCGCAGTAGCCATGTCTGTACGCACGTCAAGGTTGTCAGGCTCTTGGTCAAGCACTTCCTGATACGCATCTACAACATGTGGAGCCACCTGTGGGATAGCGTTGCTCGTGCCTCCTTGTCCGAGCTGCTCCATCCAGCTATACAGCAGGTCGCCGGTACGACGCCATGCATCTGGGTCGTTGGTGGCTGTGGCCATGGCATGTTGTTCTTGCGCAGCACGTCCCAAATCGCCTATACCAATGTACAGATTCACCAGCTCCTGTTGGATCGTCTGCTGCATGAGCGACTCCTCTTCCTGTTCTATTGCTGCTTGTAACGAGTCGGCTTCTGCAGCGACATCGCCTGAGAGGTCTTCGGCATAGCGCGCCACGAGCTCATCAACGGTGAGTGTTTCGGTTGCGGGGCCACTTCCCATGGGAGCCGCTTCCCCTTCGGCGCGCTCGCTTGGATCGGCGCCAATCACATTGCCGGCCTGTTCTTCCGCAGCGGTACGCGCAAGAGGGTCGCCTCCACGCTCGCTAAGGAGCGTAGACCCAAAGAGCACAGCAATCAACAACACAGCGCCGCCTCCTACCCACATCAACTTGCGGTTGATGGCGGCATCGTCAAAGTCATCGCTGGTGGTGTCGGAAGGCGTCGGCTCGGAAGAGGCCGCAGCCTCCTTGCCCGTAGGAAGCCCGGCTTCTGACGCGGGCACCGGGGTGCCTTGTTCGGTTGGCTGAGGACGCTCTGCCCCGCACTGCCTACAGAATCGGTCGTCTGCTTCGAATGCCGTGCCACATTCCGTACAGTACGCGGCACCCTGTGCAGGAGAAGCGCCATCGCCTTGTGGCACCGGTGGAGTCTCCTGCGGCGGCTCCTCCGGTGCGGGAGATGCCTCCTCGTCTTCGTCGGATGCCTCGGTCGACTCAACAAGTACATAGCCACACAAATCACAGGCGGCGGCATCCGCAGCAATCTGGGCTCCACACGAGGGGCAAGGGATTGTAGAAGCCATCTGATCAAGAACAGGTCGATGGAAAAAACAACATGCTAGCGTATGCAACTACGCACGGATTACGAAAACGATACGGTATCGCCCTTGATTCGGAATGTTGTGCAAATCTGTGGCGCAGCACCCGATTGAAGACACGTTGCATTGTCTATTCTCTGCCTATTCCATAGCCCGTTACGGTACATTTACAAAGACCAAGCACGAACATCGAACGTCTCCGGGATTGTTGAAGTAGAGCACATGGTATTTATGGTGCTTTTCCTTATCCCATACTTTTATGGATGCCAACACGCATTATACCCAATGGCAGTGGCAGGCTCCACTCGGACTTCTTGCCGTAGGGGCTGGGGCCAGTTGGATAGGACATGCCACTCTTAAAAAGGCAGACTCAAACACGTCTGCAACCGCGTGGGTGCTTCATGGTACGGGAGCGCTTATCTTGTTTAACGCGGGGCTATGTCTCTTTGCAGATGCCACCAAGCACCGCATGCATTACGAGCGTTTACATGAGGCGGACAAGGCGGCGCAACCGAACGATACCACACGCGTTTCTGAAGCAGCTTAGGACCTTCCCCTTCGTATCTGTTGGATTGAACGAGCAAGCCCTTGAGTCTTACCGTCGTTGCGAATCGCGTCCCGATACGAAAGTCCGAAGACGGCCAATGGACGCCCTCGGTAGGCGGGCTTTCTACGGCCCTCTTGCCCGTCCTTCGAGATCGAGGCGGAAGCTGGGTCGGCATGGGAGAAGATCCCAGCCTTCCCGAGCGCCAGCCGTACCCTGCCGACAATCCTGACTTTACCGTCCGCCGCGTTCCGCTAAGCTCCGAGGAACTCGACGGGTATTACTACGGCATGTCAAATCGGGCGCTGTGGCCGCTCTCGCACTACATGGTGCAGCACTTCGAGCCCAACCCCGACTTCATGGAGGTCTATCGCAGCGTCAACAAGCGCTTTGCGGATGCGGTGCTCGATGAAACCACCGGGGCCGATGACATTTGGGTGCAAGACTACCACTTGATGCTTGCCCCCCAATGGATTCGCGAAGAACGTCCTGATGCCACAATCGGCCACTTTTGGCACATCCCGTGGCCTGCCATGGAGGTCTTTCGCATCCTACCGTGGGCCCGCGAACTGCTGCGTGGCCTCTTGCACTGCGACCTAATTGGTGTGCATGTTGACGAATACGTCGATAACTTCCTTGAAAGTGCCGAGGTACTCCTGGGAGCCGATATTGACGGGCAAACAATCCATTACAACGGACGCTCAACCACCGTTGAGGCGCATCCCATTGGCATTGAAGTCGATCGCTTCAAGCAAATGGCCGAGAGCGCCGAGGTCAAAGAAAAGGCCGCCCGCTTGCGTGATCGGCTCAACACCGAGTTTATCGTGATCGGCATCGACCGGCTCGATTACACGAAAGGCGTGCTTTCTCGGCTCCACGCCTTCGAGCGGTTCCTGGAGCGCAACCCGTCGTATCATGGACGCGTCAGCTTCTACCAGATTGCCACACCCAGCCGCACCCGCGTCGACTCCTATCAACAACTCAAGCGCGAGGTCGATGAAGCGGTGGGGCGCATCAACGGACAGTTTGCCCGGGATAACTGGGTGCCGGTCAATTATCGTTATCGTACGTACACGCAATTCGAACTGTGTGCCTTCTATCGCGCCGCTGATGCCGCACTCATTACCCCGCTCCGCGATGGCATGAATGTGGTCACACAGGAATTTATTACCTCTACGCAGAACGGAGCCCTCATTTTAAGCGAGCTGACCGGGGCGGCATACCTTTTGCCCGAAGCTATTCATGTAAATCCGTACGACCGTGATGGGCTGGCCGACTCGATTCGCTTGGCACTAGAAATGCCTGAGTCCGAACGACGCTCTCGTCTTAAGGCCCTAAAAACCCACGTCGAAGCCCTCGATGTTCATCGGTGGGCCCGTAGGTTTTTAAATACCCTCACGCAGTAACGTTTGTCGTGGCATTATCTACCTTAAGTTAGACGATAATCGATGGACCCTACGAGATAAGACTAGTGGACACACCAGCTTCATCGTGTTCGTCCCTCTTCTTACATGCCGCTGCACTCCATCGTGTGCTCCGCAGGCTCCCCACTTGGTAGCGTTCAGCGGAGCGTTGCTAGCGCTCCTCGCTGCCACATACTCGAAGGTTCTTTTGTGGGCCTACTTACCATTGAACCGCTACCCCATAGCGTACATGCAATCCCTTTTCAGACAAACACTGTAGGAAAATCCCTACTCGCCGTTTCTTTCTCGCAATGCTTAAGCCCCCATGTCTGAACCTCCTGTCGTTTCTGACCCCCTCTTCTTTCTTGACTACGATGGCACGCTTGCGCCAATCGTAGACGACCCCGCCCAGGCCGTGCCTCACCCGCAGGTGCCCCCGGTGCTGCGCCAGCTGCGCACGCAACATCCGCTCTGGATTGTAACGGGACGTGACTTAGAGAGCCTATCGAACTTGCTTTCCATCGCTATTCCTGCAATAGGACTGCACGGTGCTCAGCAAGGCGTCATCGGACAGTCTAGCGAGCCGCGTCTTCCCGACGATGCCGTTGAAGCGCTCTCTGACCTACAACAGCGTGTACCCGACGAAGAGGGAATCAACGTGGAGTCGAAACCACCTACGTTTGCCGTCCACTATCGCCATGCCCACAACCCAAACGATGCTCGCAAACGGCTGCGCGCATGGGTTGACACCGCGCCCTCGTTTCTCGATGCCATTTGGGGAAAGAAAGTGGTCGAGCTGCGCCACACCGACCACAACAAAGGGCGCGCCGTGCAAGACGTTACCCGCGACCATCCCAACCACACGCCCGTTTACATCGGTGATGACGTAACCGACGAAGATGCCTTTCGCGTGCTGGCCGATTACGACGCAGCGTGCACCATTAAGGTGGGTCCTGAAGACACAGCCGCTCAGTATCGGCTTGCAGATGTGGAGGCTGTGGTTGCTTATCTACGCCGCTATCTCCCCAGCAAAGGATAGGCGGTCACTCCCAATTGCTCCTCGTCGCGTGCCGGCATGTCTCCTGCTCTGCCGTATCTGCCTCGCCGGATGCTTGGTCATCCTGCAGAGGTGGGGGTGGAGGCTCTCCAAACCAACGGGGCGGGTCGTATCCCGATCCTCCAAAGGGGTGGCACCGACTCACACGGTAGATCGTCAGAATCAACCCTTTTACAGCGCCATACTCACGAAGTGCCTGTTCAGCGTACGATGAGCATGTGGGGTGAAAGCGGCACGTAGGCGGCGTAAATGGCGAAATCGCATTTCGGTACAGCCACAGGAGCCCCAACAGCACGTAACGCGGCATTCGCCAGATCGTGCGCGCTATTCGATAAGTAATGTCTCGTAGCGTGTGCATAGCGTTACCCCATACGCCCATCTGATTCGAAGAGATTCGCTGACCTAC
>CAZZCI010000155.1:0-6090 GCA_964653015.1 uncultured Rhodothermales bacterium | reverse complement strand
ACCCCTGCTTGATGGAAGATAGATGCAACACCATGGTCGCATAGTTGCACCTTGGGAGAATTGTGATGTATCATGAAAGCCCCATCACCCCGCAAGTTCAGTGACATAGTCCCACTTATTTATGGATCGCCGTCAGTTTCTTGAGTCGTGCACCGCCGTTGGATTGACCGGATTGCTTCCGGGTGTGTTGTATACGCAGGTCGGCGAGGAACCAGCCTCCGATACCCCTGTCACGCTTGATCACATCCAGGCTGCCGAGGAAATGATGGGGCTATCGTTTCGAGACGAAGATCGCGAGATGCTGGTGGACGCGCTGAACCAGCAGTTGCAGCAATACGAAACCCTGCGCGACATTGACCTGCCCAATGGGGCGCATCCATCGGAAGTGTTCGATCCGCGCTTGGGGGGAGCCTCGGTGCCTGCCGAGTCAGCTGATCCTACATGGAAGTGGCCTCGCTCACCAAGACCCATTGACAACGAAGACCTGGCGTTTGCTTCAGTCGCGCAGTTGTCGGTATGGCTGCGCGAGCGCGAGGTGACATCGGAACAGCTCACCCGGCTCTATCTTGAGCGGCTGCGCCGTCTTGATGAGGCGCTCGAATGTGTTGTTACCTTCACCGAAGAGCGTGCCCTGGAAGCCGCCGCTCAGGCCGATGCCGAGCTCGACGCCGGCGACTGGCGCGGGCCGTTGCACGGCGTGCCGTACGGCGCTAAAGACCTGTTCGCCGTTGAAGGATATCCGACCACCTGGGGGGCAACGCCCTATCAGGATCAGACCATTGACGACACGGCAGCAGTGATTGAGCGGCTCGATGACGCAGGGGCTGTCCTCATTGCCAAGCTTACGCTGGGCGCTATGGCCTGGGGCGATGTGTGGTTCGATGGGACCACCCGGTCGCCGTGGGATCCCACCCAGGGGAGCAGCGGCTCGTCTGCCGGGTCGGGCGCAGCAGTAGCGGCAGCAGGCGTTCCGTTTGCCCTCGGCACTGAAACACTCGGATCCATCGTGTCGCCCTCCACACGAAACGGCATCACCGGACATCGGCCTACGTTTGGCACGGTAAGTCGCCAGGGGGCTATGGTGCTGTCGTGGACGATGGACAAGGTGGGTCCGATGGCCCGATCGGCCTATGACTGCGCGTTGGTGTACGATGCGCTACGTGGAGCCGACCCGCAGGACCCGGGCATGGTGGAGGCGCCGTTTCCGTTTGATGCGGAGCAGCCGCTTGCTGATCTGCGCATTGGAGTGTACGAAGAGGCCTTCGAGGCTGAGTACAACAATCTTGAGGCCGACCAAGCTGTGCTCGATGTGTTGCGCGAACAGGGCGCCGAGTTGCATTCCATTAGTTTGCCTACAAACTATCCGCTGGCTATGCTGCTGAACACGCTCAATGTGGAGGCAGCCAGCAATTTTGACGAACTCACACGCAGTGGAGAAGACGCAACGATGGTTCGCCAGACCACCGACGCCTGGCCTCACGTGTTTCGCACAGCACGCTTTACCCCGGCGGTGGAGCATATCCAGGCCTCGCGAGCGCGCCGCAAGTTGATGGTGGCCACCTACGAAGCCCTGCGTGATATAGATGTGTTCATCAGTCCGTCGTTTCGGGGCGGCACGCTACAAATCACCAACCTGACGGGCCATCCGTGCGTGTGCATCCCGAATGCGTTTCATCACATCGAGGAAGATGACGAGGCGTTAGAGTCGACCATCGACATTGACGATGCCGACCGGCGCTCGCCCGGTAGCATTAGCGTGCTTGGGCGCCTCTACCACGACGCTGAGGCGCTCCGGGTAGCACACGCCATTCAGGAAGCCACCGACTGGCACACACAGCGTCCGCCGGTGCGGTAGCGCTGTGTCGCTCCTGATTCCGGGCTAAGGAACAGAGCGCTGTGCGTCAACCCCCATAGCCCGGGCGCGCTGCAGTCCAAAGGTGGACCGATCGGTAGGTAACGCACGCACAGAGCAACTGGGCAACGTCTTAGGCGGATGTGCATAAGAATAAATTGTGCACATTCCCCGCTCCCCCTCACCCGGTTTGCCTCCTATGCGTATCGCCTCGCTTCTTCCAGCCGCTACGGAATGGGTAGACGCCCTCGGGGCCGCCCACGCTCTCGTGGGCCGTTCGCATGAGTGCGACCATCCGGAGGCGGTAACGTCGTTGCCTGTGCTTACCGCGCCCACTTATCCCGAAAAACAGACTTCGCGTGCAATCCACGAAGCCGTACAGAAGCGCGTACGCGACGGCCTCAGTCTGTATCGAGTGGATATGGCGCAATTACGTGCCCTCTCTCCCGACTGGGTGCTTACCCAGGCACAGTGCGAAGTGTGCGCGGCCTCCGTATCCGATATCGAAGCCGATTTGCAGGCTGAAGCAGACGCTGACATCCGCTTGTTTTCAATGCAGCCTGCCACGTTCAAGGAGGTGCTCGACATGGTGCTTCGCCTTGGACGTGCGTTGAATCGAGCAGAGGCCGCCATGCAGTGGATAGCTCGTCACGAACGGCAGTTGAAACAGCTACACAGTGCCATTGGGCTGGAGCGCCGCACTGATCCAGATACCTTGCCCACCGTTGCCTGTATCGAGTGGATGGATCCGCTCATGGTTGCCGGACACTGGACGCCTGATGTGGTCGCACACGGAGGCGGGCAGCCGGTATTGGCAGAGGCCGGGGCAGCGTCGCGTCGCATTACGTGGGAGGCACTTGCCAACGCCGATCCCGACGTTATTGCCGTAATGCCGTGTGGTTTTTCGGTGGAAGACACTGCGCGCGACTGGCAGACGCTTGCCTCGCACCCCACCTGGCAGAGCTTACGCGCGGTGCAAAAAAATCGTGTGGCCGTGTTTGATGGCAACGCCTACTTCAACCGTCCCGGGCCGCGCCTGTACCGTGCCGCCGCGCTTATTGCCTATGCGCTTTATCCAGACCGTGTTGATGGACACATTGCCCCCGTGCAGCCGTGGGAAATGCAGCGCGGATCGCTTCGTTCTGTTTCTGCATCTGCATAACATCTCCGCCGCGCGCCGGGATCAATGCCAATTTAGACGCTGTTTGTACCTGCAGTTTGCGCCCGTCCGGTTGCTGCAGGCGTCGAGAACGCTTCGTCTGTCGCCGTGTACTCTCTTGTTTGTTGAACGCACTCCCTGTCTATGAAACGATCCGAGTTTAGCTACGATTATCCGAAAGAACTCATTGCCGAGTACCCCGCCGAGCCGCGCGATTCGTGCCGGTTAATGGTGGTTGATTCCGATGAGCAAACCATTGAGCATACCGTGTTCAATGAATTGCCGCGCTTCTTCAACGACGGCGATGTCGTTGTCGTTAACAATACCAAGGTGTACCCGGCGCGGCTTTTCGGGAAGAAAAAAAAGACCGGGGCCAACATTGAGGTGTTTTTGCTTCGGGAGTTAAATCCCGAGAGCCGACTGTGGGATGTGATGGTCGATCCGGCGCGCAAGATTCGTATCGGAAACAAGCTCTACTTTGACCAGGAGCTTTCGGCCGAGGTTATCGACAACACCACCTCGCGTGGACGCACGCTACGACTCCACTTTACAGGCACAAACGAGGAGCTGTACGCCAAAATTCGTGAGTTAGGGCAAACGCCGCTGCCGCCATACATCGACCGAGATGTTGAAGAGGAAGACCGATCACGCTACCAGACCATTTTTGCCGAGGAGCGCGGAGCGGTAGCCGCTCCTACCGCCGGGTTGCACTTTACCCCGGAACTGGTGCAAGCCCTCAAAGACAAAGGCGTACATGTTGCTGAGGTTACGCTGCATGTGGGGCGAGGTACGTTTCGTCCGGTAGGAGTTGAAGACCTTACCAAACACCGTATGGATTCGGAGCAGTTCACCATTCCTGAAGAAACTGCAGAGGCTGTAAACCGCGCCTTGAGGAGTCCTGACAACCAGGTCACAGCCATTGGAACGACCGTGGTGCGTACGCTAGAGTCCAGTCTGTCTGCCAGTCAGATGCTGAAAGCTGATTCGAGTTGGACCGACCTGTTCATTTATCCGCCATACGACTTCCAGATCACCGATCAGCTTGTCACCAACTTTCACCGTCCAGAGAGTACGCTACTTATGATGGTTTCCGCGTTTGCGGGGTACGACTTCATCATGGATGCGTATCAGGAAGCGTTTGATGAGGAATACCGCCTCTTCTCATTTGGCGATGCAATGCTCATTCGATAGAAGAAGGGATGGCTGTGATATAGCCTCGTAGTAAAGGGAGTGGACAGACGCTCCAGCGTCCTCAAACCGAGACGCCCACACGACTCCCGGCTTTTCTTTCGGGTGCGTTTTGTCATCACGAAGAGGGCGCCTGCGATCGACGCAGCGCTGTAAACATATCGACCAGGTCGTCTCTGGGATGCGATCTCATGGCGCCGTTTGATCAGTACATACATGGAGTGGTTGACAGACCTGGATGCCTGGGTTGAATGGATGCTTGGAGTGCCTCCGATGTGGGGCTATGTAACCATTCTGGTTATCTCGTATGGGGAAAATATCGTGCCCCCCATCCCGGGTGATATGATTGTGGTGCTGGGGGGATATCTGGCTGGGCTTGGCCACCTAAACCTGGGGGTGGTGATGGCCCTTTCGGTGGTCGGAGGATCCGTAGGGTTTATGACTGTCTACGCCGTGGGGCGCCAAATCAGTGCGCAGGCCGGTACCGTGCGATCGCATCGCTGGATGCCGCGCGAGCAGATTTTGCAAGCACGCGAGTGGATTCACGCATATGGTCATGGCGTTGTTGTTGCAAACCGATTTCTGTTTGGAGCACGGTCGGTCATTTCTATCACCGTGGGCATGGCCCAGATGTCGGCCTGGAAAACAGCGATAGGCGCCACAGTCAGCGCGCTTGCCTGGTCGGTGATCATCACCTACGCAGGCTACGCCGTAGGAGAAAACTGGCCAATTATTGCTGATTATCTGCAGGCCTATGGCTGGATTGTAATGGGAGTGCTTGCGGCTCTTCTTGTAGGATGGGGACTGCGCCACCTCTGGAAGCGATGGAGGTCGGTTGCATGATGTCTTGAGACGTGCGCGTCGGAGTCAATAGGTTGTTTTTGTGCAGAATCCCCACTAATCTTTCACGTGCAGAACCCCTGCTGTAGGGAAACAGGCGTTGGGCTATTCATGTTAAGCCGACTCCCGCCATGAATGTGTCAATACAGGCATGCCCATGGCCATTATGCTGACGTAGCTCAACTGGTAGAGCAGCTCACTTGTAATGAGCAGGTTGGGGGTTCAAGTCCCTTCGTCAGCTCCATCCACACAGCAAGTGTGGGGACTCATGAGTGCTTATTGAACGGCTTTGCAAGTACGCTGCAGTAGGTCTTCATGAGGAGTGCATGCAAGGAACCTTGCGAAACCGTTGGTCTTTTCATAGGCTGGCATGCACTGTAAAAAGATAGATAGCGTTATAAAGGGCATCCCCTCAAATTTCACGCTATCTGAGGCAACATCCGTTTGGGTAGTACCTATAACGCGACTTGGATGTCTGCATGGGGCAAGTGTTTTTTGGTCTCAAGTGATACATCCTACATAAAAATTGGGCAGGTAGCGAAGCGGTCAAACGCAGCAGACTGTAAATCTGCCGGCTATGCCTTCGTAGGTTCGAATCCTACCCTGCCCACTGTGCATCGTTAAGATGTACGCACCGCAAGGTGCAATGCATGCGGGAGTAGCTCAACTGGTAGAGCATCAGCCTTCCAAGCTGAGGGTCGCGGGTTCGAATCCCGTCTCCCGCTCTGTAGCAGCAGCATAGCATCCACACCGATGCAGCTTCGCGCGGGCCTCTGGGCCGCGCTTCGCTTGGCCGCCTTAGCTCAGTGGTAGAGCACTTCCATGGTAAGGAAGGGGTCCCCGGTTCAAATCCGGGAGGCGGCTCACCACGCGTTGGCATCGTCCACGCGCTTTTTCTGTGCGCAAGCCCCACCCTCGCATGTTGCATCAAGGGGCGTGCATGCAGGCCTTTAGGCATACACACGTATTTCAATCCTTACACGAACGCAACACGGTTATGGCGAAGGAGGCATTTGAGCGGAAGAAGCCGCACATCAACATTGGAACGATT
>CAZZCI010000154.1:4193-6161 GCA_964653015.1 uncultured Rhodothermales bacterium | reverse complement strand
CACGCTGTGACGTTACGAGCTATTCGGTACGAACCCCTCCACACTGAATGTACGCTTTCTTGCGGCTAGAGCATGAGCTATCAACACGCATAGTCATCCCGGCCAAAGCGCCGCAGAGCCGGGATCTCCCCTGACAGCATAGGCACACCGTACAAGCCAAACATTGACCTGCTACAGACCAGTACGGGTCGTTTTTTCGCGCTGGTTATCGATAAGCCAACGGGCTACTCCGCATGAACACGCTTGTCATCATTCCCGCGTTTAATGAGGCGAAAGCCATTGGTCAAGTTATTGGCGACATTCCCGATGCTTGGGTGGATGAAGTGGTGGTGGTCAACAACGCCTCGACGGATGCCACCGAACGCAATGCACGTGCAGCAGGAGCTACCGTTGTGCGCGAACCCGAACCAGGCTATGGGGCGGCGTGCTTGCGTGGACTGGCGTATGCTGCGACTCGTCAGCCCGAGATCATCGTGTTTCTGGATGGCGACTACAGCGATCATCCCGATGAACTGCCACGGCTGGTACGTCCGATTGTGAGAGGCGAAGCCGACTTTGTTGTCGGATCCCGCATCCGAGGCAATTCCGAGCCGGGTGCGTTGCTGCCTCAAGCGCGCATAGGCAATCGCCTGGCGTGTACACTGATGCGCCTGATTTGGGATGTCTCATACACCGATCTGGGACCGTTTCGCGCGATCCGATACGATGCGCTACAGTATCTGCAGATGCAAGATCGTACGTTCGGGTGGACGATCGAAATGCAGATCAAGGCAGCAGAGGCCGGGTTGCAGATCCAAGAGGTACCGGTGTCGTATCGGCGCCGGGTGGGCGTATCCAAAATTACGGGAACGCTGCAAGGAACGCTACGCGCCAGCGCAAAAATTCTGTGGACGATCGCACGCTATGCGTGTGTCCCCTCGAATGTTGCAAAAAGCGCTTCCAGTTTTCAACAGCAATCCGCCGGATCGGCTTGAACTTTAATCGCTGTTGTCCCGTTTTTAATATCGATTCTTGTTGCTATACACGCTCTTGATTCCCATGGATTACGACATTTGGTTCAACGGGTCGTTCGTACCTTACGAAGACGCGCAAATCCACGTACTTTCTCACGTCGTACACTACGGCTCGTCGGTGTTTGAAGGCATCCGGTGCTACGAGACCGAGCAAGGATCGGCGATCTTCCGTCTGGAAGAGCACATGAAGCGCCTGCAGAACTCGGCAAAGATCCATCGTATGGAGGTGCCTTACGATTTGGAGACGTTGAATCAGGCAGTTATCGACACCGTCGAGCGAAGCGAACTGGCTGAGTGCTACATCCGCCCGGTTGTGTTTCGTGGCATGGGTCCCATGGGGGTGAACCCCCTCGAAAACTCGGTTGAAACAGTCGTTGCTGTGTGGGAATGGGGCAAGTATTTAGGTGAAGAGGCGCTAGAACAAGGCGTTGATGTAGAGGTCGCAAGCTGGAATCGGATGGCCCCCAACACGCTTCCGGCGATGGCCAAAGCAGGAGGAAATTACCTGAACGCGTCGCTCGTCAAGATGGACGCGATCAAAAACGGAATGATGGAGGGGATTATGCTAAGCACCAACGGCTATTTGGCCGAAGGGAGTGGCGAAAACCTCTTCATTGTGAAGGATGGCAAGCTCTACACGGCGCCGGTTGGCCTTTCGATTTTGCCCGGCATCACCCGCGATGCTATCATTCAGTTGGCGCGTGAGCGGGGCTACTCGGTCGAAGAAAAAACCATTCCGCGTGAGGCCCTCTATATTGCCGATGAGCTCTTCTTTACAGGCACCGCTGCCGAGGTGACGCCCATCCGCAGCGTAGACCACTACACTGTAGGGTCCGGGTCGCGGGGGCCCATTACGAAAGAACTGCAAGACGCATTCTTCGACATTGTTGAAGAGGGGAACGATCCGTATGACTGGCTCACCTTTGTAGATGTGCCCGAGTCTGTGACGGCCTAA
>CAZZCI010000154.1:0-4093 GCA_964653015.1 uncultured Rhodothermales bacterium | reverse complement strand
GTCCCTATTCTCGTAGTGTTGGCTGTGGGATGTGTACTTGCACTCATGCTGGATCCGTCGTTTGATCGGAAGCGCATGTGGAACGTCCGATCGATTCGGGGCACAGTCCGGTCGATGTTGATGGTGTTCATCCTTGGCATGGTAGGGATGATTGCTGTGTTTGCGTGGCGTCAGCCAGACCTGCTCTGGTCATTCCCCCGCGAGCATACACGCACGTGGCTGCTGCTGATGCTCACGTACCCGCTGCTTTCGGTCTACCCGCAGGAAGTCATCTTCCGCACGTTTCTGTTCCATCGATACGACCCGCTATTTCGGCACGTGCGTGCTAAAATTGCAGCGAGTGGAACGGCCTTTGGCTTTGCCCACATTATCTTTGCCAACTGGACCGCCCCCATCGTGACAGCGCTCATCGGGTTCTGGTTTGCACGCACCTATGCCCGATCGGAGTCTACGTTTGCCGTGAGCGTAGAGCATGTGTTGTGGGGACTGCTGGCCTTTACAGTGGGACTTGGCTGGTACTTCTACAGTCCGGCGATTTAAAGCGCAGTTTGTACCGTTACAGGCTCGCTACGGCGTTCCAAATCCATAGGAGCCGCGGCGGAGCAGCAGCAGGAAAAAGGGGACGCCACAGATGGCAGTGAGCACGCCTACCGGCAGTTCCTGTTCGGGGAGCATGGTGCGCGCTGCCAGATCGGCCCAGGCAAGAAAGAGCGCTCCGCCAATGAGCGAGAGCGGTACGACGCGACGATGGGCCACGCCTGCAAGGAGACGAACGGCATGGGGGATGATGAGCCCTACAAATCCAATGGCCCCTGCTACGGCTACCAGGGCACCGGTAACCAGCGCCGCCAGCACAATGAGCAGTCGCTTCAGTGCTTCAATGGGGATGCCGAGGTGGTACGCCGATTCTTCGCCGATAAGCATGGCATCAAGGGGGCGTGCCAACGCCAGCATGAGCACCGTGCCCAATGTAGTGGTGATCAGGGGCCACAGCAAGTCGGCCCACTGCGTGCCACTTAACGACCCAAGCAGCCAAAAGAGTACAGCACGCAACTTTCCCGGATCGGGCGAGGAAAACGTGATGAATGACGTGATCGATGCCATCAGCGCCGACATAGCCACCCCCGCCAGCAGCAGCCGCGCCACGCTAAGTCGCGCTCCCGTGTAGGCAACCAGATACACAATGGTGATGGACAAGAGGCCCCCCAGAAATGCAGCAAGCGGCATCGAAAGGGCCTGTCCAAGGAGCGGCGGCAAGAACCCAAGATAGAACAGCGATGCGCCTGCCGAGGCTCCGCTTGAAATGCCCAGGATGTACGGTTCAGCCAGCGGATTACGTACCAGGGCTTGCATGGCTACGCCAATGATGCTAAGTCCACCTCCGACAAGCAATGCCAGCAGCACACGAGGCAGGCGCAGGCTCCACACAACCCGGTCGGCTACCATCGAAGGCTCCGCCATAGGGGGATCTGTCAGGATCCAGTTCACGCTGCGATAAGCCACAACGTGATAGGCATCGGCAAACGATACAGAGGCAGTGCCTACCGAGAGCGCGGCTCCAATGGTGAACAGCGTGCCGCCCAATAAGCCCAGACGAAACAGCAGGGTACGCATGCAGATCGGTTAGTCGGCAGAAGAATCAGGAAGGTCGAGTGAGGGATGAAGCAGCGCTGCTATTCGGTACGCCCCCTCAACCACGCGCGGTCCGGGACGTGCAATGAGGTCTGCGTTAATGGAATACACGCGATCGTTTGCCACGGCAGGCACGGCATCCCATGTAGGATGAAGGCGAAGCAGTTCTTCGGGATCGTAGTCTTCGCCAAACAGACCGATAATCACATCCGGAGCCGCTTCCAGTACAAACTCCTCGTTCAGTGTAGGGGCTGCCGAGGCGAAATGATCGGTGATGCTCTCGCCTCCGGCCGCTTCTATGAGCGTGTGGACGTAGCTGCCATCGCCGAATGCATAAAGGGTGTCATCTCCCACCAAGACCAGCACGCGTGGGGGCGCCTCCGATGCGGTGCGTGCTTGAAGCGTGTCGAGTGCAGTGCGGAGCGAGTCGGCGGTTGCATTGGCTGTGGGAGCTGTTTCGAAGAGTGTGCCCAACGTGCGGATGCCGTCAAAGATGTCGTCTACGGTGCCAAATGAGAAGAAGTACACGGGCAGTCCCATTTCCTCTAGAGGAGCGGCATCATCGGGGCTGTTCACCTGGTCGGTGGCCAGCACCAGATCGGGCTCGTGGGCTACGAGGCGTTCGTAGTCGATAGGAAGGGTTTGCACGCGCGGCAGCGACTCAACAACATCGGGCGGATAGTCATCGGATACGGTGGCGGCTACCAAGCGGTCGGCCCCGCCCGCGGCTATGGCGAGTTCTGTCAAGTTTGGCGCCAGTGGAATTACCCGATCTACCGGAGGTGATATATCCACCGAACGATCCAGTGCATCCGAAACAGCGGTTGAATCTGCCGATTCCGTTTCACATCCACCCAACCCTATAGGCAAGGTAAGGAGCAAGAGCACAGGGAGATACGAAGCAAAGCTGCGTAATCGGAAAAAATTCCTCATTGCAATGAACAAGTTGTCAAGTCAAAGGTAATGTTTTCGCCCGTGCAACGCTATAGAAGAGCGCGCATCTGTACGCCGTGGGATCGTTCGTACGTCTTATCTATCATTTGCTGGGAGGCTTCTCATGCAGAAACGCATTTTTGTTGTCGATGACGAACCCAAGATAGGAAACCTGTTCACCAATGTGTTGGAACGCGACGGCTACACAGTAGAGGCCTTCGTGAATCCGGTCAGCATGTTGGATGTGCTTGATGAAGAGGAGCCGCCCGATGTAATTCTGGCCGACATGATGATGCCACAGATGACAGGGGTTGAACTGTTGGATGCGCTCAATGATCAGGCGCCCAGCGTTCCGGTCATTATCATGACGGCGCACTCGTCGGTGCAAACAGCCGTTGAGGCGATGCGTCAGGGGGCCTTTCATTACCTGCAGAAGCCCGTCAACCTCGAAGAGATGCGGGCGCTCATCGACAAGGCCATCCGGCTGTACGGGGCGCAGCAGGAACTCGACCAGATCAAGGAGAAGCAGCAGGCCGAGTATCCGATTTCGGGCATCCTCGGCGAGAGCGACCCGATTGTGCAGGTGCGTGAGACGATCCAGACGCTAACCGGCGCTTCCAACACGACCGTGCTGTTCTCGGGCGAAACCGGCACGGGCAAGAATCTGGCAGCCCAGACCTTGCACTACAATTCAGCACGGTCGCGTAAGCCGTTTACCGAGATCAACTGCGCGGCGCTTCCCGATAATTTGCTGGAGGCGGAGCTCTTTGGCTACGAGAAGGGGGCGTTCACTGATGCGCGCACCGCCAAGCCGGGCATGTTTGAAGTGGCCGATGGCGGTACGATCTTCCTCGATGAAATCGACTCGATGAGCCTTGCGCTGCAGGCGAAGCTGCTCTCGTTTCTGGAGAGCCGCACCTTTCGGCGGCTCGGCGGCGTGGAAGACCGAACCGTAAATACGCGCGTGCTGTGTGCGACGAACGCCAACCTCGAATCCAGCGTCAAAGAGAAAGAGTTTCGGAAAGACCTTTTCTTCCGCATCAACGTGGTGAACGTGAAGATGCCTGCGTTGCGCCACATGGGCGAGGATGTGATGCTCATTGCGCATGCTCTCATCGAGCGGTTCAACAACGAACTCAAGAAATCCATGCAAGGCTTTACCGAGGCCGCTCGTGAGAAGATGCTCGACCACATGTGGCCCGGCAACGTTCGCGAGTTGCGCAACGTGTTGGAGCGCGCTATGATTTTTGCAAAAGGCGACACGATCGGCGTTGACGATCTGACCCTCGCCCCTCCCGGCCAAATTGGCGATGTGCATGGCACGGCTGGATCCTTTCAGTTTCCGCTTGGACGTACCATCGAGGACCTCGAAAAGACGTACATTCTACGCACGCTGCAAACGCGCAACGACAGCTATGCCAGCATTGCGGAGTCGCTTGGCATCTCAAAAAAAACGCTCTGGGACAAGCGTAAGCGCTACGACCTCGACGATCAGGTGGAGCGGTAACTTTCACGTATACAGTCAGGT
>CAZZCI010000153.1:0-6173 GCA_964653015.1 uncultured Rhodothermales bacterium | reverse complement strand
ACAGAGGGGGTTTGAGCGTGTTGCGATGATGTAAACCACATGTCAATCACTTAATGCCTTACCGCTACCGAAAAAGTTATGTGCAAGGACTAGGCTCCTTAAGGGCGGAACGCGCGGATCTACATCGCCTGCTCGCGGGGCATAACCAGCACCTCCTCAACATTCACCCGGTTCGGGGCAGTAATGGCATAGTGGATCGACTCGGCAATGTCGATGGATTCGAGCGGTTCCATTTCCATTCCCTCGAAACTATCCAGCACATCCTGATCGGTGATGGTGTTGGGCAGTTCGGTAGCTACCGCGCCCGGCTCAATACTCGTCACGCGAATGTTGTGCTGGTTCGAGAGTTCGTTGCGCATCCCTTCAGACAGTGCCCGCACGAAAAACTTCGTACCACAGTACACCGCACCGCCCGGAAAGACGCGGCGCCCAGCTACCGAAGAGATGTTCACCACATGGCCGTGGCCCTGTTCAATCATGATCGGAAGGGCTGCCCCCACGCCATGTAACACCCCCTTGATGTTTACATCCACCATCTGCTCCCACTCTGCTTCGTGGGTCTTAGCCATCATCGAAAGCGGCATGATGCCCGCATTGTTGACCAGCACATCGAGGCGGCCATAGGTCTCATGAGCTGTATTGATGAGATGCTCTACCGCATCCCGATCGGTTACGTCGGTCGGCACGACCAGCGCGGTGCCGCCATCAGATTCGATTTCGTCGCGCAGGGCTGTCAGGCGTTCTTCGCGGCGAGCGGCCAGTACCACGCGGGCCCCTTTCGAGGCCAGCAAGCGCGCGGTTTCTTCACCAATCCCGCTAGAGGCGCCAGTAATCACAACTACAGTGTCAGTCAGGTCAGTCATGTTGAAACGGTTGCATTGAAGAGTATAGACCGGTGCAATATATCGGCGATCCGTGCTAAGGATCGTAACGTTGTTGCACAACACCGGAAACGGCCTACAAGGCGGTTCGTGCAACCCAAAGACATCCCCCATGCTGCCTCCCATAAACACGCTGTTATATATGTCTGACACCCCCGCCTGGTCTGAGGTCCTAACCGAGCATCTTTCTGTTTCTATTTCGGATACAAATGAAGCCCTCTCTCGTGTGCCCGCTGTGCAGAAGTGGATGCGCACCACCGCCGCTGAAATAGCAACTGAGCAGCAGCCGGCCAGCATGCAAGGCGGGATGCAAGCTTCCCACGGATATACATCTGCAAAACGAGCACTGCACGCGGATTTTCCAGAACTCCGCACCGCGATCCAGGATCATACGCATGGGCATGGCGATCTTGACCTGGAGTGGCGGCCCTTCTCACCGCACCTGAGTCAGGTACAGGTGCAGTTTGGGCGGGATGTGGAACTGCACGCCTTTGTGGCGCTCGATACGACAACCCGCGAGGCGCTCACTGACGTTCTAGACGCACAGTTTAAGCATCTTCCTCAGAGTGAACCGTTTCCGCGCCGCCCGCACACGCGCACCATCCTTGTAGCGCATGGAGACGACGCGGTGGGCGTGCGACTGCACCGGCATCACCCCAATGACGACGTGCATACGCAAACCATTGCGCTGCTTCCCCCCACTGGCAAGCCAGACACCGGATACATGCGGTCCGATGCCATCACTGCCTTGCTAAATCGGTGGGCTTAATGTACAGTCACAGTTCAATGGTTGGATGGCAACCGGCCTTGCTAACGTCGCGCCCCCAATATGAGCAGGGTCATCCGCACGCGAAGAGATGCAGCTTCTCTGCTACGACAACGTAGCCACCTTATCGTCTTCCAGCGGCTCAATAGCATCGACAGCGGTAAGGCGCCAGCCGTAGGCCGCAGACGAATCGGTTGCCTGTACGCCGCACAGTGCGCCAGGCTGCACGAACTCGCTTACCACGCGTGCGAACGCCTCAGGATGATGCATGGGGATGGGATTCGCCACCGCCACCAGGCGTCCGTCTTTGATCGTGCAATGCCCGAGTCCGAACGGAATTGGCCCCTCCATCTTGGTACTCAGCCCTTGAAACGCTACACTCCAACCACGCATGCGCTGGACGAACTCGGCAACCATCCACATCTTTTCCTGACTATTCCCCAGCGTGCGCAGATGGCGCCGTGCGAAGAGCGACCGAACCATCTCTTCTAAGTCGTTGGCCCGGTCGGGGCGTACCAATGCGTCTCGCAGAAATCCAGGGTGAGTATCCATGGCAGCACTAAATGGTGATAAGATTGCACCGCATACACCCGTGCCCTGCGGGTCCGTTTCGTGAAGGGGTACCGATCCCCGAGCAATTCAGACGAGCCCGTTACAAAGTTGAACCTCCATACAACGTGGGTTGATTGTCGAGTCGAGGTTTGTACATTAATACACGATCTCAATGTATCTTGTACTATTACCCGTGCCTTATGCCTGAGTTTGCGAATGATTTAGACCTTGCCCTCCTCATCGAATACTCCGTCAACATCCTTGTGGGTGTGGTGGTATTCGTGGTGGCTAAGTTCATTGCCGGATGGTTCCGCGATAACATCCGCGCGATGCTCGATAAACCCAAGTACGACCAAATGCTGGCGCGTTTTGCTGGCAACCTGGTCTACTATGCCATCTTGGTGCTGGGTATTCTAGCGGCATTGAATACCGTTGGCGTTGAAGTAGCCAGCTTCATTGCTATTCTGGCCGCTGCTGGATTTGCTGTAGGGCTGGCGCTGCAAGGCACGCTCGCAAACTTTGCCGCCGGGGTCATGCTTCTCGTCTTCCGCCCCTTCGATGCGGGCGATGTCATTGAAGTGGCAGGCGAACGCGGGCGGGTACGCGACATCCAGCTCTTCTACACGCGCATCAACACAATGGATAACCAACTCGTCATCATCCCCAATGGCGATGTGTTTGGTTCCAGTATTCGCAACATACTTTTCAACGACGAACTGCGCATTACGTGCGAAGTCGGTACCGACTACCCGGCCGATATCGATCAGGCACGCACTGTGCTCAAGCGGGCCGCCGAGCGCATCGACGAGCGCATCGAAGAGCGTGGCGTACAGGTGATGCTCATGGGATTGGGCGATTCCTCCATCGATTGGGAGGTACGCCTGTGGATCCGCCCCGAAGGCTTTGCCGACCTGGCCCGTGTGCGCGACGACCTGACCCGCGCGGTGAAGTATGAGCTCGATGCAGCCGAAATTGGCATCCCCTTCCCACAAATGGATGTGCACATGGATCGGGTGGATGCGAATGGCGAGGTGGCTGCATAGCCGCCCCGTTGCTGCTTGCATGCTGGGGCGCCTGTAACGCATCTGTTGCGTTGGATGTGGAACGGAGCGCCCCACCTGCAGGTGTGTGGCTACCCCTAACACATCGTACTATTCATTCTGTCCCCTATACCCTATATGCCTACCCATTCTGCAGATGCCACCTGGAAAGGCGACCTCCAAAACGGATCGGGCACATTTGTTGGAGCCACCGGCTCCATTGAAGGGCCGTACTCCTTTGTGTCTCGTTTCGAAGGCAGTGACGACACCAGTCCCGAAGAGCTAATTGGAGCCGCCCACGCCAGCTGTTTCTCGATGGCGCTCTCAAACATACTCGCCGAGGATGGCCACACGCCCGACGATGTAACCACCACTGCCGATGTGGACCTGGACATGGTGGATGGCGACCCGGCCATTACGACGATCACGCTTACCACACGCGGCAAGGTGCCGGGGATTGACGAGGATACGTTCGTCGAGTATGCGCAAAAAGCCAAAGCCGGTTGCCCCGTGTCTAAGGCGCTTGCGGGCGTAACCATTAAACTCGACGCCGCCCTGGCCTAAACAAGCCAGCGACCATACGCTTCACGCATTGGCATTGTAGAGAACATCCCCGTTTTCTACAAGAGCCGCTGAGTCGATACACACCAACGGGCTACGCTCCACATGGAGGGTAGCCCGTTTGACGTGATGGTGAGCATTTCTCTCACCGCGACAATTCGTAGAGTGGGTCGCGGGGCTCGGCGTGGTCGGGCGGATGCGCATCAGCGTGGTGGCGCGGCTCTAGATGCGCCGTTACGCGCACTTTGTCGTTTGCAAACGTGTCGTGCAGCATGTCTTCCACATCGTGCGAGCGTTTGTGCGCTTCTCGGACTGACATGTCGCCTGGGAACATCAAGTGGTACTCAATCCACAACTGATCGTCGCTGCGACGATGGCGCACCTGGTGATAGTCAACGATGAGGCCGCTCACAACGGCTTGGTCAAGCACCCGCAGCACGCGGCGCGAGGTGTCATGATCGGCCTGATCCATGAGGCCGCCCAGTGACTTACGGAGCAGCCCTCCGGCGGTCCACAAGATGTTGGCTGCCACCACCAGCGCAGCCACCGGATCCAGCCAGACAATATCGGTGAGCCATACGAGCCCAACTCCCACCAGCACGCCGATGCTGGTCCACATGTCGGTAAGCACATGCTTACCGTTAGAAATGAGCACCAGGCTGTTGTACCGACGACCTGTGCGTACCAGATACCACCCCAGCACGGCATTCACCATAGTGAGTCCGCCAATGATGAGCAGTCCCACATCCAACTGCTGAAGCGATGGCCCCCGAATCAGATCCTCGATGGCCACCCATCCGATGACAAGCGCTGCGGCGGCGATGAGCACCCCTTCGAAGGCCGCCGCGAAATACGCAATTTTGCCATGCCCGTACGGGTGGCCCTGATCTGGAGGCGTAGCAGCATACCACAGACTGAACCCAGCAAACCCGGTGGCCACCAGATGAATGGCTGATTCGAGGGCATCTGAGAAGATCGCCGCACTGCCCGTGAGCCAGGCGGCTCCGCCCTTGCCCACCAGCATGAGCACCGCGACCGAAAGGCTCCAGATCATCGCCCGGCGGCGGGCGCGCTGCGCAACATTGCTCATAGCCGGGGCAAAATCTTGTGATATATGCACAGGAGTACCCTTGACGAGCAGCCTGCTTCGATGTTCATTGCAATGCGCGTCCTTCACCAAAAGCTGCCCGTTATGCTCCGTCTAGAACATGTTGGCATTGCAACAAAGAATGCCAAGCCCGTCCGCAAACTTTACAATACGGTCCTCCAAACTCTTGACTACAAGTCTGAAACCGTTTCTGATCAGGGGGTTACCACACACTTCTTAGCGCTGGAGAACACCAAGATAGAGCTGCTGGAGGCACTCGATGACACCTCGCCGGTGCATCGGTTTCTGGAGCAACGCGGAGAGGGGGTGCATCATCTGGCGTTTGAGGTGCCCGACATCCACGAGGCGTTTGACCGACTCCAAGAAGCTGGATTTACGCTCCTGTCGGATGCGCCTCTAGAAGGGGCCGACCAAAAGCAGATTTTCTTTCTGCATCCCAAAGAAACGCATGGCGTGCTGATCGAGTGTTGCAGCACTGCGTTCACGTGTCCGCCGCCCACGCATGTGTCTACCGAGGCCGGACCGGTGGCGTACTACACGTGGGGCGATCCGTCGCGGCCTACGGTGCTTTTGCTGCATGGTGCGGCGGGGGCTACGGCGACCGAAACCGCTGCGCTGGTGCCTCACCTGGAGCCCTACCTGCATGTGGTGGCTCTTGACTTTACCGGACACGGGGCCTCTGCCAATGTGGCGGCCGCGCAGGATCTGACTGCCGATCTGTTTGCAGCGAACGCTCGCGCAGTGTTGGACGCCTGCAGCGTAGATCAGGCCCATGTGTTTGGCTTTTCGATGGGCGGCAACATGGCCTTGCATTTGGCTCGTAAGGCGCCCGATCGTATCGACCGTCTGATGGTGCACGGGGCGCACATCGACTGGAAAACCGACACGGTGTCGGCTATGGAGCGTCGTCTGGAACGTGCCGATGCGCGTCAAACATCGATGAACGGATTACATGGCGACTGGGAGGCGCTATCGGCGGCGCTGCGCCGGTTTATCCGGAAGCTACCGGGGGCTGCACTGCGTCTGCGTCGTCAGATGCAAACGATCAACCACCCGGTGCTTGTCAGCATGGCGGATGCAGATGATCTGTTTCCGTTGCAGGCAGCACTCACGCTTCACAATGCGTTGCCCAATAGCCGCCTCGCCATTGTGCCGGGCACGCGCCACGCCTTGCAGCATCAGCGTGCTGACCTGCTGGCCCAGCACCTACGGACGTTTATCGGATAGGTATCGGGTAGTGCTCTGTGACAGGTCAATCTTCGGGT
>CAZZCI010000152.1:0-6227 GCA_964653015.1 uncultured Rhodothermales bacterium | reverse complement strand
CCAGATTCAGGGGGATGCGCACAGGATAAACCGCTGGACGCAAAGGAGGTGCCGGGGCTCCCGGGGCGGTCGTTTTGTGGTGATGCCGTTCATCTGCTAAATAGGAGCCTACTAAACGGGCGTTCTCCCAAAACATGCTGGTAACGTCATGGGAGTCCGGTCCAGGCCGCACTATGAAAAAATCTGGCCATATGTGGACGTATTCCCCGTTTCAGGCCCAGATTGACACGCAGCGTAAAGGGTTTGAGACAAATAGGCAAAAATGTCAGGGCTCGCTGTCGTATCATACGTCTCTACGCGCCTCGATTTACTCCAAAACAGGGAGTTAGGGCGCACCAGATGTTGCCCCTGCTCCTAACTTGTGGATTCCACCATGCTTCAGCGCTACGTCTCTACGCTCTTGTCATATGCACATCTTTTTCGTGCTGCCCCCCTGAGTATCGTCGTGCTAACGCTTGCGCTTGGCCTTGTGCTTGGCGGAGCTCATTCGGTGCAGGCGCAGACCGTTTACCATGTTACCGAAGCCGGCGACGATAGCAACAGTGGAGCCTCGTTTTCCGATAGCGATGCGCTCTCCTTGCAAGGCGCATTGGACATGGCCACGGGGAATGATGTGATTGTGATTGCGGCGGGGACCTACACGCCTGGTGGGAGTGCTGACGACCGGTTTGCAATCACGGGTGCGCAAGACGGGCTCAAGGTGTATGGAGGATGGAGCGGATCCACCTCTTTCAGTACGATTGGGGAGGTGGAAGCCGCCCTCGATGGGCGCAACTTTTCGTCCAATGAGACCACGCTTTCGGGCAGCAATACCAACTACACGGTTGTTTACCTCGATGGCACCAGCGGCGGGACCATCACGACCGACACCATCCTCGATGGGTTGACGATCACTGAGGGTAGAGCCGGTGAGGGATCTCAAAGAAATCCTGAGAACAGGGGCGGCGGGCTTTACTGCGATGGGAGTGGTAATGGAAACGAATGTAGCCCCATACTCACAGCGCTTACCTTTACAGGCAACCGTGCAACGAGCGGTGCGGCGATCTACAACAATGGCTTTGGAGGGGGCACGAGTAGCCCGGTGATCACAAATGCAACCTTCCAAGGTAATATCGTAGAGGGTAGAAGGGATGTTGCAAACCATGGTGGGGCAATCTATAACGATGGGGAAAGCGGTACAAGCAGTCCGCGGATTACTAACGGCGTGTTCGTGGAAAACAAAGCAATGGGAGCAGGAGCATCACTGGTAGAAAGGAGCGGCGGTGCGATCTACAACAATGGACTCCTTAACGGTATGAGCAGCCCACAGATTGCGAACAGTGTTTTTGTTAGCAACGAAGCAGTAGGACGCCTCGGGCGCGGTGGTGCAATCTACAACGCAGGAAGCGAGAACGGCACGAGCAGCCCACAGATCATAAATACCACGTTCACGCGCAACGATGCACAGGAACGTGGCGGTGCAGTCTACAACAATGGTGATGGGGATAGCACAGTCCTTCCGCAGATAACTAACGCGATCCTATGGGATAACACGGCCGGAGGAGATGGTAATCAGATATTCAATGAAGACGCTACGCCCACGCTCGCGCACACGCTCATTGAGGACGGCGTGAATGGAGGCGGCGTCGATGGGGACCCCAATAACGACGGGGGCAATAATCTGGACACTGACCCGCTCTTTGTGGATGCCAACAACCCCGCAGGCGCTGATGGCACCTTCGGTACCGACGACGACGGGCTCCGTCTGTCGGACACCTCCCCAGCCATAGATGCAGGGGATAACAGCATCGTCATTTCGGAGGGAATCGATACGGATCTGTCCGGCAATGATCGTATCCAGAACGGAACCGTAGACCTCGGGGCGTACGAACGCGTGGTGGACAGATTCATCTACCACGTAAACGCTTCAGCGACCGGTAATGCCGACGGCTCTTCGTGGGACGACGCGTTCACTGATCTGCAGGATGCGCTGGCCACAGCCACGGAGAATGACGTGATCGTGATTGCCGCCGGGCGCTACCTGCCTACCGGTGATACCTCCAATCGAGACGCCCGATTCGAAATTACCGGCGACCAAGACGGCCTGAAGGTCTATGGCGGCTGGAGTGGCAGCGAGTCGTTTACCGACATTAGCGACGTGGAAAGCACACTTGATGATCGCGACCTGGCGGTAGATCGCACCGTCCTTTCCGGCGACATTGACGGCAATGATACCACTACCGACGGGATCACCGAGGAGGCTGAAGACATTGACGGCGAAAATAGTTACACGGTGGTGTACCTCGATGGTACCACTGGCGGAACGATTACGGATGACACCGTGCTCGATGGACTCGTAATTACGGGTGGGCAGGCTAACGTGACCAGTGGTAATCCCTTTAGTCCATCACGGACCGGTGGAGGAGTGCATTGTGATGGAGACGGCAGTGGAAACGGATGCAGTCCACAGCTTATCAATACGATCTTCGCCGGCAACTTTGCAGACGTTGGTGGCGGAGCACTCTACACTGGTGGGGAAGAAAGCACGAGCACCCCCCAGATCACAAATGCGACCTTCACGGGTAATGCCACAAGTGGTAGTGGCGGTGCAATATACAACAACGGAATTGATGGCGTGAGTAGCCCATCGATTACGGGTTCGGTCTTTACCGGCAACTCCTCTGCAGGCTTTCGCGGGGGCGGTGCGATCTACAACGATGGGGTTTCTGGCACGAGTAGTCCCCAGATCACAAACACGATCTTTGTGGGCAACGTTGCCGACGCTGGTGGCGGTGCGCTCTACAACGAAGCGTTCTCTGGCACGAGTAGTCCCGAGATTACGAATACCACCTTCATCAACAACTCCGCAGTTAACGGCGGTGCGATCTACAACGGGGGAGAAAGCGGCACGAGCAGTCCCGTAGTAATCAACAGCATTCTGTGGGGTAACAGTGCCAGCGACTCCGGTAGCGAGATATTCAACACCGAAGCCACCCCCACGCTGGCACACACACTCATCGAAGGCGGCCTCGGCGGCATTAGCGAAAACAACGGCTCCTCAACGACCGACGGCGACGATAACCTTGATGCTGACCCGCTCTTTGTGGATGCGCATAATCCAGCGGGGCTCGACGAGATCCTCGGCACCGAAGATGACGGACTGCGCCTCGCGGCCAATTCTCCGGCCGTCGATGCAGGGAACAACAGCGAAGTACCGAGCGGCGTCTCCACTGACCTGATCGGCGATGCGCGCATTCAGGATGGCACCGGCGACGGGACCGCGACCGTGAACATGGGCGCGTACGAGACGCCCGAGCTGCCAATTGCTACCAGCGTGACCATCACCGGCGCCGATGGTCTGGACACTGACGCCGGCTGGCGCATTGTGAGCACACCTTACGACGGCGCGGTGGCGGGTGACGTACGCATGGCCTCTTCCGCCGGCACGAACACACTCCGCTTCAACCGGAATGTGTTCGCGGTGTGGGACGACAGCGATCCCGACGAAAGCACCGGCGGTACCGGCGCCTACGACGTTGCCGACGCCAGCACCCCTCTTCCTCTGGCCAATGCCGCTTTGCTCTACCTTGAAGACGATGCCCGCGACCCGGTCGAATCCAGCGGGCTCACAATCCGACTCAGCGAAAATACGAGCGGTACCCGGCACGGCCTCCTGGCCGTAGAGCGCAATGACCTGACACAGAGTGCCCGCTGGCACCTCCTCGGCAATCCGTATCCGACCGACTACGCGCTTTCTGCGCTCACGACCGGTGGCAGCGCCCTCGCCGGGAACGGTTTTCAGGAAGATGCCCAGGTCTACGACGCAACGGATGGGACGTGGCAGCTTCTGAACACCCAGGCCGCAACGCTTCCCGCGTGGCAGGGCGCCTTCATCGAGCGGAGCGATCCCGGCACCGGGCCCACAGCGGTCACCTTTGATCCGAGTGGACGCACTGCTCCCGACGAGTCGTTTATTGGCAGCGCGATGCAGGGTCCCCCCGCCGCCGCATCGAGTGTACAGCGCGGTACGCTATGGCTGGAGGGCGTTGTAACCGACGCATCCAACAACACGGTGGCTACCGACCAGGCCATCGGGATCCGCTTTCACGAGAATGCAACCACAGGATGGGATGCGTGGGACACCTCGAAGCTGGCACCGCTGGAAGCACCGTCGGTCGTGTTGAGTGCTCAGGGAACGGGCAGCAGCGGCAATAACGTCGCGAAAGCCGTGGAGAGCCGCCCATGGCCCGAAGACACGTCGGATCCTGATGCCGATCTTACGACAGTGCCCATTGCCGTGCAGGGGACCGAGCTGCCTGAGGACGGCACGCTCACGCTGCAGGTGCGCGAGTGGGACCTGCCCGACACCTGGGCCGCCGAACTGGTCGATACGAAGGACACACTGACCGAATCCGACAACGAAACGGTCCCCCTGGAGCCCGGCATGGCTTACACGGTAGATGTCAGCAGTCTCAATGACACGCCTGAAACCGAGCGATTCATCGTGCAGATTGCGCCGAATTCGAGTGCGCTGCCGGTGGAGTTGGCTGGATTCGAAGCACAGCGCTCCGGCTCGGAGTCGGTGACGCTGCAGTGGCAGACCCTCTCCGAAACCAACAACGCGGGCTTTGAGGTGCAGCGTGCGGTTGGATCCGTGAATGGATCTGTAATGGAGACGTCCGGGTCGGACGTCTCTACCTGGGAATCGTGGGACACTATTGCCACTCTCGACGGCGCCGGTACCACCGACGAACCGCAATCCTACCGCTTCGACGACACCCAACTTCCGTACGCAGCGGACAGCCTCTCGTATCGTCTGCGCCAGATCGACACTGATGGCACCGAATCCTTCAGCGAGGCCGTCGTGATCACACGACCCGTCACCGAAGCGAAGCTCTTGCCCACCTACCCGAATCCGGCGCGGAGTCAGGCGACGATCCGCTTTGCGGTGCCCCGACCGCAAGCAGTACGCATCGACCTGTATGACCTCTTGGGACGACGCGTGCAAACGGTGGTCCACGGTGATACGCAAGGCCGCACCGAAGCCCGGCTTGACGTAAGCCGCCTCTCAAGCGGCACGTACTTCCTGCGCATGCAAAGCGAGGGCTACACTGAAACGCAGCGCCTCATCGTCGTGCGGTAACGGGTATGCCGTAACGGTCGGCGGCGGCCCTAAAGCCGTACTGCCTCGCTCGGCATGTGCGCTTCCAGCAGTGCGCTTCCACCAGCGCATATTTGAGCCGCCTGTTTTCTTTCATTTTCTGTTTCCCACCTTTATTCCTACCCGCGTATGCCATTGGTCACCCCCCTGTCTCTCTCTGCCCGAGCTGATCTGGTTCTGTTTGTATTCGTTCTTTTTAGCCTCGGAGGCGCTTTGGTTCTGCTCTATCCGACGCTCACGCCCGAGCCGCCCGAGCCGTGGCCTCCGTCTGCACTAGAGCGTGCAGAAGACGCTGTTTGGGAGAGCACAGATTTCAATGCACACGATGTCGCATCGCCCCGAAAACTGATGGGACCAATCGAAACAGAAAGAGCCTCGATGCTGCGTAGCAATCCGCTGGATGGCATTCCAAGCTATACAGACTGGACGTCTCGTCATCGCCTGTCTGGAAAGGCACGTACAAGGAGTTCCTACGCGTCAGGACAGCAATCGTCATCATCAAGATTCACAAGCTCAGGATTGACAGGCCGCTCCGCTTCGCCAAACTACACGACGGGTCGAAACAAGCCTCGGGAGGCCCGTCTCGCGCACACGCCTTCGCATACGTCCCGGGCCGCCGGATCCGCTTCCAGGGCATCCGACCCAGGTGGTTGGGCAGGTGCTCTGGCGTCGAGCAGCGGCGAACTGCAGCAGTTGGAGCGGCAGGTGGGAGCGCTTGAACGCCGGCTCCGCGCGTCGGCTGGATCCGCATCGGGAGCTGATGTGCACGCCTCCGCGTGGGCTAGCGCCGATGTCTACGGCAGCAGCGAGACCGGCTCCGCCATGAACGATCCAAACCCGCCCCTTCCGCCCGATCCGGTGCCGGTAGATGGCGGGCTGGTGCTGCTGGCTTTGGCTGGAGGCACCTATGGATGGCGATGCCTACAGGCGAACGACGACGCAACTGAAGACGTGACATGACGTGACACGCCCTTTTGCAGGGGACTTCTCTGAAACGCTCGCAAGAGCTGCATCAGACCGCTCATTCCAACGACCTACGCACGGAGCACTAACGACGAGGCGTAGCACGCGAATTACTTAGAACCTG
>CAZZCI010000151.1:0-6249 GCA_964653015.1 uncultured Rhodothermales bacterium | reverse complement strand
TCATGCTGGTGGTGGTGGCTGCCATCACCGTGCCGCTGGTTCTTTCTGGGGAGGTCGGTGAAGTGACAGGCGAACGAATGGAGTCGTTTAGCCAGTTGGAAGAAGACGGAAGCATGCAGGCGCGGCAGTATATGTATGGCATCATGCTGAACGAACTGCTCACCAGTCCGATGGGCGAGGGGCTGGGCGCGCGCACGTTCGACAGCGACTTTGTCACCATCCTGTACCAGTTGGGCTGGTTTGGGGGGCTCTTTTATCTGAGTGGACTGGCGATGATGCTTTACGCTGTGATCCGCTATACACCCAATACCGACCGGTTTGCGGTCTTGGTGTCGGGTATTGCCGTTGCCTACTTTGCGCTGATGCTTATGGGACCACAGGTCAGTGAAGTGAAAGGCGTTGTGTTCTGGTGCTGCATGGCTTTTGCGGTGGCTTCCCGTCGCTATCATGAGGCCGAAGCGGAAGCAAGCGAATCGGCCCAACCTGATAGCTCCCGCGCGCTGCTACGCCAACGTCGAACTGTTTCATCGTAAACTACCCTCCGAGTCATGAACATTGCGCTGTTTCATACCACCCTACCAGAGCCTCATCGCAAAGTAGGCGGGGTAGAGGCTGTGGTACATCGACTGGCTACTGCGCTGGCCGAAATCCCCGATCACACAGTCACGGTGCTAAGCCTGACGCCGCCTCCGCCTGGGGCACCCTACCAGCATATCCACCTGTTTGCAGAACAGCCGTGGCTGGCCGATAGCCCGGCAGCACGGTGGTTTCTGCTGCCGGCGCTGCTGAATCAGGTTGACCTCAGCCCGTACGATATCGTTCACCTGCATGGCGATGACTGGTTCTGGATACGGCGCGGCATCCCATCGGTGCGCACCATGCATGGCTCCGCGCTCGATGAGGCACGCACCGCCACCTCCTGGAAGCGCCGACTGGTGCAACACGCTATCTATCCGCTGGAGCATCTGTCTGCGCGCCTGGCAACAGCCTGCTGGGGCATCAGTCCAACCTGCGCAGCGCGCTACCGAGCCGATCGATGTATGCCCAATGGGGTGGATCTGGAGCGGTTTAGGCCGGGACCAAAGACTGACACCCCCTCGCTTCTTTTTGTCGGAACGTGGGAAGGACGCAAGCGAGGGGGCTGGCTCTTCGATCAGTTCTGCGCGAAGGTGCTCCCACGGGTGCCTGCAGCTACGCTCGTTATGGTGGCCGACCGGGTGTCAGAGGCCTGTGCGGCGCATCCCAACGTAAAAGTGCTGCACTATCCGAATGATGCGACCCTTGCCGATTGGTATCAGCGTGCCTGGGTGTTTGCATATCCCAGTGTCTATGAAGGATTTGGGCTTCCGTATCTCGAAGCAATGGCCAGCGGCACCCCCATCGTAGCGACGCCTAACCCGGGCGCACGCTACGTGCTTGACGATGGACGCTACGGGATACTGGCGGACGACTCCGACTTTGCCGATGCACTGGTAACGCTGCTTCACAGGCCCGAACGTCGGACCGCGCTGGCCGAGCAGGGCCTGCAGCGCGCCGATGCCTTTTCGTGGATTGCCATTGCGCAGCAGCATGCCGATGCGTACGCCGCTCTTGTCGCTCCCACAAAAGTTCTCGCCTAAAGGTGCATTTGCCTTGACCTACCCTCACGTTGTTTCTCACCCCCCAAGCACGCCCTGATATGTCTACGGATGACCGCATCAATCTACTGTACGTGGCCAGCATTGGCCGCAGTGGCACCACGCTGTTCGAGTCGATGCTGGGAGCTCATCCAGCACTAGCGACGTGTGGCGAGGTTCACCTGTGGCCGCACGAAATTCGCATGGGCGGGGTGCGTCCGTGTGGCTCGGGGCAGTACGTCCAGACGTGCCCGTTCTGGCAAGAGATGGAAGCGCGGGTGCAACCGCTGCAGCAGCCGGCTCCTCAAATCGACTACTTCCGCGAAAACCACGATGGCGGACGCACCCTGCGCTGGAGCCGGTGGCAGGACTTTGAACCGAAGCCGCTCTCCACATCCGTTCGGGCGCAGGTGGATCAGTACGCAGCCAACAATGAGACGCTCTTTCGCCACTTTCGTGCGCTGGTCGAAGCACGCACCGGCACGCGCCCCGAATGGATCGTGGACGCTTCGAAAGACCCGTACCGGCTCCTCTGGCTGCTGCGATCCGGGCGGTTTCGCATCAAGGTGGTGCATCTGGTAAAGCATCCCTGCGGGTTTGCCTATTCGGTAACCAAGCCGTGGGTGCGCAACACCTCCTGGCATAGCCACGCGCCGCGCCTTTATTACACGGCGCGGCAGTCCGGCGCCTGGGTGGTGCAGAATCATTTGTTTGATCGTATTGCCGAGCACCATCTGCCTGCAGATGACTACCTGTTGATGCAATACGAAACGCTGGCCACACACCCTCACACCACCTTTGCCGAAGCCTGTGCCATGATCGGCATTCCGTATGTGCCCGAAGCCGTTACCGACTTTCGGGACGGCAGCCAGTTTACGATTGCGGGCAATCCTATGCGGTACGAAGAGCGGGGCATTGAGTTGGATGAGCGCTGGAAACGCGATCTGCCCCGATCGAGCCAGGCGCTGGCCCGCACCATCACCACCCTGAACCGCCATCACTTTGGATACGCCTGACCATGTCTGCATCTACGTCTACATCTACCGCTGCACGGCGCGCCACGCGCTCAGCACCCGCCGAACTGCCTCCGTTGAAGGTGTGCAGCATTGGCATGGACTGGTTTCCGGAGGCGCCGGGCAATGGTCTGGATCGCATGGTCTATGGCTTAGCCTTGCACTTTTCTGAAACCGGGCTGTCGGGCACCACCTGGGTGACGGGGGCCCCCACGCATCCCAATCGCCCTGATTCGGTGCGTGCCTTTGCCTCGCCGCAAGCCTCGTTACCTGCTCGACTGCGCAGGGCACGTCGCCTCATTGGGGCCGACTTGGCGCGTACCGACTACGACGTGTTGGCGTGCCACTTTGCCCTCTATGGGTGGCCCCTGCCTGCACGCGACCTGCCCACCGTGATGCACTTTCACGGACCGTGGGCGCTGGAGTCGGCCACCGAGGGGGAAGCGGCCTGGCGCATCCGCCTAAAACAAACGCTGGAGCGCCGGATGTACAGACGTGCCGATCGGTTTATTGTGCTATCCAACGCGTTTCGTGAGGTGCTAATGCGTCGCTACAACGTAGAGGGCGCGCGCATTCACGTGGTGCCGGGGGGCGTGGATACGAATCGGTTTCATGCGGGCATGACAACGTCGGCAGCACGTCGGGCTTTGGGCTGGCCGACCGACCGTCCCATCGTGCTCACGGTGCGTCGTCTGGCGCATCGGATGGGACTGTTTGCACTTCTAGAAGCGGCGGAGTGGTTGCGGCGTATCCACCCGGATGTGCTCGTGTACATCGCCGGAACCGGGCCGTTGGCATCGGAACTGCAGCAGCGCATCGTCGAATCGGGACTAGAAGCGCATGTGCAACTGCTTGGCTTTGTGCCGGATGCAGACTTGCCGCTTGCGTATCGGGCGGCCACCTACAGCGTGGTACCCACAACGGCATGGGAAGGGTTCGGGCTCACGACCATCGAGTCGTTGGCCAGCGGAACACCGGTGTTTGTAACGCCGGTGGGGGGGCTGCCCGAAGTGGTGCGCCCCTTATCGACGGCACTTGTGCTGCCCGACGCCTCTGCCGAGGCGATCTACGACGCGCTGAATACGGCCATGCACGGACGCCAACCACTGCCTGATGCATCCACCTGTGCAGCCTATGCCCAGGATCGTTTTTCGTGGCCGCGGGTCGTAGCGGCAACACACCATGTATATGCCACTGCCTGCTCCTGATCTATGACGATGCCACGGATTCTTTTTGTGACGCACAGCGGCGCACTGGGCGGGGCCGAGTTGTTTTTGTTGGATTTGGCACGTCCATACGCTCACAACAGTGTTGTGGTCACCTTCGACATGGGACGGTTTACTGATCGGCTGGAGACGCACGAGATTCCGCATGTGATGCTTTCAGAGGGGCAGGCGCTACAGCAGGTGCGTAAAAGCGGTGCGTGGTGGCAGGGCCTGCAGGCGGCTCCCGCTCTTTGGCGTACTGCACGGGCGCTTGCGCGAGTGGCTCGCCCATACGACCTGATCGTAGCCAACTCCATGAAGGCCCTGCTTCCGGCTGCCTACGCAGCGCGCCGCACCGGCCATCCGCTTATCTGGATCGTGCACGACCTGCTTACGCCCGATCATTTTGGGGTTCTGCAGCGGCGTCTGGTAACGCTTACGGCCAACCGTGCTGCTACCTTGGTGGGAGTGAACTCACGCGCTACTGCCGAGGCCTTTTTGGACAGTGGAGGGACGCGGCCCGTGTTGGAAATCCCAAATGGAATGAGCCCCTTTCCTTTTAATGCGGAATCGCAAGACAATGCGGCACAGGTGCGAGATCGACATGGCATTCCGCTCGATGTACCACTGGTAGGAGTGTTTAGCCGACTGGCGCACTGGAAGGGACAGCATGTGCTGTTGGAGGCACTGAAGCAACTGCCCGAGGTGCATGCTCTGCTGGTGGGCGAAGCCGCCTTTCCGGGCGACGCCGCCTATGCGGAAATAGTGCGAGAAACCGCCCACGAGCCAGCGTTGCAAGGGCGCATCCACTTCGCCGGGCATCAGTCCAATATACCTGTTTACATGCAGGCGTGCGACATTATTGCGCACACCTCCATCTTGCCCGAGCCGTTTGGACGCGTGGTGGTCGAGGGGCTGCTGGCCGAGCGCCCGGTTGTAGCTACCGAGGCGGGAGGCGTGCCCGAAATCATTCATGACCAGCAGACGGGCGTGCTCGTGCCCCCAGGCAATGCCGATGCCCTGGCCAAGGCGCTCCGGATGCTTGTAGCCCGCCCGACATGGGCGCACACCCTGGCGCGTCGGGGAGCCGCTGATGTGCGCGTGCGCTACGGACTGCCCCGCATGCATGCGCAGTTTGCCGAGGCGTTGCGCCGTGTGGGGATGCCACAATCTGTATCCCTATAAACAAACCAGCGTAGATCCAATGAATCAAATGATGAATCCAGTCCGATGGGCCTTACAGGCAAAGTTTGAGATCCGTACACGCTGCGCTGCGACACCCTGGCTGGCGCCTGTGCATCAGGCTACGATTTGGTGGACCCAGTGGAAGATGCGCCACCACATAGACGGACGGGAGTGTGCGGTGCAGCCCGATACCGAACTGGTGATTGATGGCTTCCAGGGATCAGGAAATAGCTTTGCGACGGTGGCCTTTAAGTCGTGTCAAGAGCGCCCGGTGCGCTTGGCCCACCACTTACACGCACCGGCCCAGATCATAAAGGCGGTTCAGCAGGGCACCCCGGTGCTGGTTACACTACGCGATCCGGCGGATGCGGTGGTGTCGCTCGTGAGCCGGTGGCCGTATGTCTCGCTTTCACAAGGGCTACGGGCATACATCCGGTTTTACACTGCCCTTACGCGGTACCTCGACCAGATGGTGGTGAGCCCGTTCGACCAGACCACCGGCCCCATTGATCGGGTGTTCGAGGCCGTCAACGAACGGTTCGGCACCGATTTTACTATTTTTGCCCCAACCGGAAAAAATGTGGCGCGGATTCGGAATAAGACAACGCTTGCCTCCGATGAAGAAGTAGCGCGTCGTGCCCAAAAAGAAAAATTCCGAATAGCTATTCAGGCGTCTAAATATGAGGCATTACGCCGACAGGCGTATGCTGTGTATGAGAAATGGGACCAGCATGGGGTAGGACGTTCCACTTTGAAGCAAGCCGCGCATGGCAAGATAACATGATGCCCAACGGAAAAGGGGTATGTGTTGCCATTTGGAAGAAAGAGAAATAACCGATGTACCCAGTGCTGCCATTCTGGGTACAAGTCGGATACGTTGACACGATGTTCGTAAAGGCGGTTCGGAGATGAGGCATTGGATGGATTACAAGATCGTGCGTTGTTGGTGCAGTGTGGTACGCCCCTTGAACCTATTACAGGTACCGTTGGCACGTGGGTGCCGATCCGTATCCTGCTTTGTTTGAATTTGGATTCTCATGTTCAAGAACCTACGCTGTTTTTTTCAACATGGAGCCCAGGGGGCTTGGAAGGCCTTGTGGCCTGCACCAGCCGTTTGGTATACCAGCACCATTGTCCTGATCGTTAGTGCAGTGCTACTTGTCGCTGCATTTCAACTTCCAATAATCTCGTCGAGTAGCGAGGAGCCTGTGGTGTACCCCATTGAGGTGA
>CAZZCI010000150.1:0-6260 GCA_964653015.1 uncultured Rhodothermales bacterium | reverse complement strand
TCGCACTTCGCCGGAGACGTGCTGCGAATGCGCCATCGGTGCCGTGGGCAACGGGCTCGACCTGCATGAACGATGTGCGGCGCACCGCCTTTGGGATCGATGTGGGCGTCTCCACCTCAAAGGTAGGATACCGCTCCAGAAAGCGAGCCACCCGCTCCTCATTCTCGGCAGGAAGCAACGAGCACGTACTGTACACCAGCACCGCCCCCGGTGGTGTAAGCCGCGCCGCAGCATCCAACAGTTCATCCTGCAGCGTGATCAGATCCTGCAGGTCGTCCTCGGTGCGCTGCCATCGCAGATCGGCGCGGCGGTCGAGCACACCGGTGCCTGTACACGGCACATCCAGCAGCACATGCGTGGCCTGTGGCACATCGGCAGGCGACAGCGTGCGCGCATCGGCAACGTGCGTGGATAGCATCGATGCAGTAGGCGCATCCACCGCTTGCGTAAGCTGCTCCATCCGATGTGCACTGGCGTCGTTGGCCCACAGAGTGCCCTGACTCTGCATCCGACGAGCAGCGTAGCGCGTTTTCGTACCCGGCGCTGCGCATAGATCCAACACCGTGTCTCCCGGCGAGGGGTCCAGTAGATCTACCACGAGCGCTGCGCCTTCGCCCTGCACTACCGCCTGTCCGGTGTCGAGCCAGCCCGCCTGCACGAGCGGCTGTAGCTGCTCCACCCGCACCATGCCTGCTACGTACGGCGAGGGCGTCCACTCTACCCCCAGCGCGTCCAGCTCAGCAGGATCCGTATCGATGAGGTGCACGCTGTACTGCGGGCGCTCGTTCAGTCGATGCAGCAACGCCTCAGTATCCGACAGCCCCCTTGCCTCCACCCACCGCCGCACCAGCCACGTGGGCATAGAGGTGCAAATCGCCAGGTCGCGCTCCACGTCTCCCGTATTAGGCTCTGGCAACGCATCGCGGTCGGCGGTACGCAGCACGCCATTCACCAGCCCAGTTACGCGCTCGCCCACCACCGTGCGAGCCAACTCCACGTATTGATGCACCGCAGCCCGCGCCGGGGTTTCCTGAAACAGTAGCTCATACAGACCCATCTTCAGAATGCGCGCCACCGACGGCTGCATGGCGTTGACGTTGCCGTGATACAGCTGCGTGATGAGAAACCAGAGCCAGCGCCTCTGACGCGTAACCCCGGCAATTAGGTCGCGCGCCTGCCGCTTCTGACGGGGCGTGCCCGCAAGGGATACCTGATCGACATAGGCATCCGTTTGGTCGATGCGAGAAAGGGCGTCGTATGCATGCTGACGCGCGGTGGAAACGGTAGAATCGGACATATACGGCGGGGTTGTAATCATTTGGGGATGGGCTCAACGAACGCACTGGCAGGGCGTTGCATTGTACATCGAAGTTCAATCCACAATCGCGCTGGTTACATGCCCCAACCCCTTCGCCGCAAACAAACGTACCGTGCTCATGGGCAGCAGGTGGTTGTCGTAAAGCGCAAGCATGAGCGCATAGAGCACGTCTGGATGAAAATCTTTCTGTGGGCGCTCTACCTGCCCGATTATCCCGAGGCCACCATCGAGCAGGATGTGCCGGGCCGCTACAAACCCGATGTGGTACAGATGGACCGGCGGCGGGGGCGTCCTGTGTTCTGGGCGGAGGCCGGGCAAGTTCATCCTGAAAAGATAGGGCACCTGCTCAACCACCACCCCCGCACGCATCTGGCATTAGCCAAGTGGGATACGCGGCTGGATCCGTTGATCGCGCAGATTGCCGACGCCCAGCGCGGCGGGCGCGTGGCTCCGGTCGACTGCTGGCACTTCCCGCCCGACAGTGCCGAGCGCTTCATCGCCAAAGATGGCACCGTCCGTGTCGATACAGACCACGCCACCCGGCGACGCATCATGCACGCGTAGTACTCCGTCACAGGTCAATCTTCGGGTTGCCCCCCCATTTAAATGTTGTCATCTTGAGCGGAGCGGCTCCGCCTAGGAGACGCAGAGTCCTGACACGAGCGAAGCGACTGATGAGCGTAGCGAATAAAGATCTCCCCCGAAATGAGCAGGGCCGCTCGATCGATCAGAGCCTGCTGAGCGTCGGGGAGATGGTTCGGCTGCGCTCACCATGACAGGTTTTTTGGAGGGGGTTGGGGCACAGAGTTTAGCACAGTTCCCGTACCCAAACAATCACGTGTGACAGAGAAGTAGCCAGTTCGAACGCCCCCTCCAAGACACTCGTTTGTACTGCTCACGGCACCAGTGAGCATAACACCTTACGCTTGCCAGACCGGAACGCCCCCGCCCCACCACAGCGTTGCATAAGATGCAGTCGTGTACTGCATTCCCACAACACTATCTACTCAACTATATGTTCGTATGAAGCTGGCTCTGGCTCAACTCAACCCCACCGTGGGCGACTTAGACGGCAACCGTGCTCGTATTGTAGACGCGGCCCACCAGGCGGCAGCCGCTGGAGCCGATCTGTTAGCCTGTCCCGAACTGTGCATCACGGGCTACCCGCCTGAAGACCTGCTAGGTAACCCGCTCTTTATCGATGCTGTGCAGCGTACTCTGCAGCGCCTGGCGACCGAGCTACCATCCGATTTAGCCGTAATTGTTGGTGCTCCCGTGCCCAACCCAACCCCCGCAGGGCGCGCCCTGTACAACGCCGCCTTGCTATTCGAAAATGGCATCGAGCAGGCTCGCGTGTACAAGGCCCTGCTGCCTACGTACGATGTGTTTGACGAGGACCGCCACTTTGAGCCGGGCCCGGACTGTTCTATCATCGAATGGCGTGGCATGCGCCTGGGCCTGCATGTGTGCGAAGACATGTGGAACAGCCTGCCGGATGTTTCCTACCGCCGCTACACCCGCGATCCGGTTGCACAGTTGGCCCACCACGGGGCCGACTTGTTCATCAACATCAGCGCCTCGCCCTTTTCGATGGGCAAGCACACCGAACGAAGTCGCCTTGTACGTACGGCTGCGAAGCGCTACAACACCCCCTTCGCCTTCGTCAATCAGGTGGGGGCCAACACCGAAATCGTGTTCGATGGCGAAAGCTGTGTCTATGACGGATCCGGCCACTGCCTGGCTACGGGGCAGCGGTTTCAGGAAGATCTGCTGGTTGTGGATCTGGCGCAGGCCGCCCCGCAACCCGAGCCGGAGCCGCACGATATTGGCGACCTGCACGATGCGCTCGTGCTGGGCATCCGCGACTACTACGAAAAAACGGGCATCTTCGACAAAGCGCTGATGGGCCTCTCAGGCGGCATCGACTCAGCAGTGACCTGTGCGCTGGCCACCGAAGCGCTGGGTCCCGACCGCGTGCTGGGCGTGACCATGCCATCTGAGATTTCGTCGGAAGGATCGGTCTCCGACTCAGAGGCGCTGGCGGAAAACCTGGGCATCGACTTTATGGAGATCCCGATTGCGCCGGCTGTAGATGCGTTCGATTCGATGCTTGCCGATGCGTTTGCAGACACAGCGCCCGGCGTGGCCGAGGAGAACATCCAGTCGCGCACCCGTGGGCTCACACTTATGGCCCTCTCCAACAAATTCGGCCACCTGCTGCTGTCCACCGGCAACAAAAGCGAGATGGCAGTCGGGTACGTCACCCTCTACGGAGACACTAACGGGGGCGTGGCTGTGCTTTCGGATGTGCTCAAGACGCGGGTGTACGAGTTGGCCCGCTACATCAACGCGCAGGCCGGCACCGACCGCATCCCCCAGAACACGATCGATAAACCTCCTTCTGCTGAGCTGCGTCCCGACCAGCAAGACACCGATTCGCTTCCGCCGTACGAGGTGCTCGACACCATCCTGGCCCGCTACATCGAAGACATGCAGGAGGCCGACACCATCATCGCAGAAACCGGCTATCCGCCCGACCTGGTGCACCGCGTGCTGCGCCTGGTGGATCAGAATGAGTACAAGCGCCAGCAAGCCCCGCCCGGACTGCGCGTGACCGACAAGGCCTTTGGCATGGGCCGGCGCATCCCCATCGTTATGCAATGGGACCGGGAGGCCGCCCGCACGGAGTCTACTGCCTGATGCGGGGGCTGGCCATGCGTTTCGGGTGGTGTTGCGTCTCCTGCTTCTAGAACCGGTCTTCATGTTCGCCGCCTGTTGCGGCGACTGCCGTGCCGCTGTAGAATGACCTCGGCCTGCGCTTGAATTTCGGGACGCTTTCGCATCGAACGGATGGTCTCTTGCGCGTGGTGATACGCCTTCAGATGATCGACCGCGCGCTCGGGGTAGTCCGTGCCAATGACGCACCCCGCGGCCTGTTGCTCGATGGGAGTCATGCGCCAGGGTTCGTGCACGTAGGCGTCCGTCTCGAAGTGGGCTAGTTCGGGTACCCAGCGGCGAATGAACGTGCCGTCAGGATCATGGTCGTGGCCCTGCTTCACCGGGTTGTAAATCCGGAGCTGGTTGATTCCGGTGGCGCCGGATTGCATCTGCACCTGCGGGTAGTGGATGCCCGGCAGGTAGTCCGCCATGAGGCCGCCGTAGGTCGGCGCGAAGCGGCGCCAATCGAGCCACAGGTCATAGGCGGCAAACGAGCAGAGCATCGCCCGCATCCGGAAGTTGAGCCAGCCCGTCGTCCGGAGGCAGCGCATGCATGCATCTACCATGGGAAAGCCGGTTTGGCCGCGGAGCCATCGCTCGTAGCGCGCCGGGTCGAAGTCGTCGGCACGGAGGGCGTCGAAGGCAGGGATATAGCTTTCGTGCTCGATGCGCGGGGCGTCTTCCAGCTTTTGGGTGAAATGACTGTGCCAGTAGAGGCGACTTTCAAACTGCTGCAGCGCCTGCGTCCAGGCTCGGCTCGTGGAGTCGGGCCGAGCCGTCAGGGCATCCTGCCGGCGGCGGAGCTCGTAGACCACGCGGCGGAGACTGATGGTGCCGTAGGCGAGAGGGACCGACAGGCGGGAGCAGGCCCGCGCGGCTGTCACGGGACTCGACATCTTCTGCGGGTAGTGCTGGCCGCGCTCGGTCAGGAAACTGCGGAGCGTGCGGTGGGCTTCCGCCTCGCCAATCTGTTGCAGCGCGGCCGTCGAAGGACCGAGCCCCAGGTCGTCGTGCGACGGCAGCGGCCCAGGGTCGATGGCGTCCACGGGCGTGAGCGTGTCCGGCGGATACGCGAGGGGGCGACGCATCGACGCTTCCCACCGATCGGCCCACTGGTCGCGGTCGTGGGGACCCCGGATGACGCCGCGCTGCGGAACCTCGGTAAACGGAATGCCTGCTTCCTCAGCCCAGGCGCGCACCCGCTCGTCTCGCGCGTAGGTCCGCCCGTTGCCGGTTTCCTCGTGCGCCCAAATCCGGAGGGGACCCACGGCCTCGCGGATAGCCCGCAGCGTCGCCGGCATCTCGCCGCAGCGCACCACGAGCGGCTGGCCCCGCTTGGCAAGGCGCGCCCGCAGTTCGATGAGCGCCTCCCGGATGAGCGTCCAGCGGCGCGGCGCGTAATCATCGGCTGCAGCCAGCGACGGCTCAGCTACGTAGAGCGGAAGCACCGGCCCGCGCTCCGCCGCCCGAGCAAGCGGACGATGATCGTCCACCCGAAGGTCGCGTTTGTACCAGACGACCTGCACCGGAGACGACATCGCAAACGGTGGTTTTCGTGAAGGGTAGATTGAACAGGCTTTCATACTGCATGCCTGCCTCAACCGATTCGGAGGCTCCGCATTTGTTACGGGGCGCACATAGTTTCGAGAAAGGACAGTGGTAAAACGTTAAATGACATCTTTCTCGTTTGTCATGCTGAACGGAGTGAAGCATCTCAACACGAGCCAACGCAGGGGCTGCGTTGCAGACACACATGGGCCCCCATAACGGACCTACGCCGCGCACGCACTACGACAGCCCGAATCAGAGGACACGCCCCCAACCGCTGGCGACGAAAAAAAGACGAAACCGGCGATTCTGGATCCTGAAAGACCTTTTCTCGCTGTTTGGGACGCTCACACAAACATTTGAGACGCTCACGCAACGCAACGACCTGCTTTCTTCCGTAGACTGTTGAGCAAATCGTCGTCAGTTTGTCTGGATTCCCTTTTGCCTATCATGTTTATTGATACCGATACGAATGATTTCATCCAGAGCCTGAGCATAGCAACCTGTCTGTTGGTACTTTTCCTGTTTGCAGGGCCTACCCTCCATGCCCAATCTATCATCTACGTAGATGCAGGCGCGAGCGGAGCCAACGATGGATCTTCATGGGATGATGCGTACACGAATCTCCGGACAGCGCTTTCAAACGCCTCGGGTACCAACGAAGTCTGGATTGCTG
>CAZZCI010000149.1:4010-6285 GCA_964653015.1 uncultured Rhodothermales bacterium | reverse complement strand
TAGCTTCGAAAGCGGCGATGCCAACGAGGACCTCGAACTGAACGTGCCCGAGGTGAAGCTCAAAGGATCGGCTACCATGCGGAATGTGGGTTTCGACAACTACTCAATTAGCTTGAGCGGACGCTGGCAGTCGGCCTATACCTTTCAGGCAGGCAACTGGAACAGCGAGCTGTTGCTTGACGACGGCGAAATACCGGCTCGCTTCGTGGCCGATCTGAGCGTAAACTACAGCGTTCCTCAGGCAGGCGTCGACCTGCAGCTTAGCGTCTCGAACCTCTTCAACAACGAGGGCAGCGATGTGCTGGGGGGCCCGGTGCGCGACCGCCTCATCTGGGTCGGCGCCACCTATCGATTTGACGGACTGCGGTTTTAAGCAGTCTTTTGACTTGCCCCGTGGGGACGCGTACCGCCGTGTCCCCACTTTTTAACAACGCGCTTTCTCGAATCCAACACCACCCATATGTCCCAATCTAATCGTCTATCCGGCCGCACCGCTATCGTAACGGGCGGTAGCCAGGGCATTGGCCGTGCCACCGCCCTGAAGTTTGCCCATGAAGGCGCTCAGGTCATTGTTGCAGATGTGAACCAGGAGGCGGGCCAGAGCACCGTTAATGCCATCACCGACACCGACGGCACAGCACGGTTTGTCGAATGCAACGTGGCCGACCGCTCCTCCGTCGATGCGCTGATGGTGTCTACCATCGAGGCGTTCGGCACGCTCGACATCCTCGTAAACAACGCCGGCATCACCCGCGATGCCACACTCAAAAAGATGGATCCGGAGGATTTTCGGTCGGTGATCGAGGTCAACCTGGAGGGCGTCTTCCACTGTACGCAGGCTGCCTATCCGCACCTGTCGGCCAGCGAGCACGGACGCGTACTGAACGCGGCGTCGGTTGTGGGGCTGTATGGCAACTTTGGGCAGACGAACTACGTGGCCAGCAAGTCCGGCGTGATTGGCATGACCCGTACCTGGGCCCGCGAGTTTGGGCGCGATGGCATCACCGTCAACGCGGTGGCACCGGGCTTCATCGAAACGCCCATGGTGGATACCGTGCCCGAGAAGGTGCTCAACAACCTCAAGGAGAAGACCCCACTGGGTCGCCTGGGGACCGCCGAAGACATTGCCAATGCGTATACCTTCCTTGCCTCCGACGACGCGGCCTTTATCACCGGCGCGGTGCTGAGTGTGGATGGCGGGCTGGTCATGTAGGCAGCATACGCTTCGCATCCCCCTGCACCTGTTTCTTTATTCTGGTCGTATCACTCTGAACTCGCACGCACCCTCATGCCACACGCTGCACACATCATCGGAACGGGACTTTATGCCCCCGACCAGGTCGTTTCGAATCAGTACTTTAACGACCTGTATGGGGAAGATGTCGATAGCTTCTTGCGTGAGCATCGCAATATCCACGAGCGCCGGTATGCCACCGAAAACCAGTCCACATCAGACCTTGCTGTGCAGGCGGCCCAGCAGGCGCTCGATCGGGCCGAATGCGACGCCTCTGATATCGACCTGATTGTGCTCTCCACAGATACCCCCGACTTTCTCTCGCCCGCGACCTCTGCGGTGGTGCAGGATAAGTTAGGTGCGCGACAGGCCGCCACCTTCGACGTGAATACGGCTTGCGCTGGATTCGTGACGGCGCTGGATACCGCCCGCAAGTTCATGGAATCGGATGCACAGTATCAGCGCGTACTCGTGATTGGCGCCTATCTAATGAGCCGGTTCATCGACTACGACCAGAAGAACACCGCCTCTCTCTTTGCTGATGGTGCAGGGGCTGCTGTGCTGGAACGACGCGAAGGTACAGGGGGGATTCGCACGGCCCGCCTCGATACCAAAGGCGAGTACCACAGCTATATGGGCATTTACACGGGTGGAAGCGACCGGCCTGTTACCGAACCAAATGGACGCGTGCAGAAGCTGGAGTTCCGCAAGAAATTTCCCGACGGGTTCAACCCCGACCAGTGGACAGCCCTCGTTCGCACGCTTGCCAACGATCTGGATGTGACGCCTGGTGATGTCGATCGCTACTTCTTTACGCAGATCAACATCACAAGCATTCAGGAAACGCTCGACCGGCTGGACCTGCCCCCTGAGAAAGCGCACAATGTGATGGATCGTTTTGGCTACACGGGCAACGCCTGCATCGCCATGGCCCTGGCCGATGCCAACGCCAGGGATTTGCTTTCGGAGGGCGACCTCGTCTTCTTGATTGCCTCGGGCGGTGGTGCTTCCATTGCAGGCATGGCGCTGGAGTGGGGGTGA
>CAZZCI010000149.1:1948-3910 GCA_964653015.1 uncultured Rhodothermales bacterium | reverse complement strand
ACTGCTGAACCTATGAATCTACCGTAACACGCCATTATGGACCTTTCTGCACTTGGCGAAACCGGCTTTGCCTGGATTTTCTTTACCGTCTACCTGGTGCTTGTGAGCATCGCGGCGTTCGTGGGCATCAAGAAAATGAGCGGGTTTGCCTCGTTTTCGGTAGGCAGCCGCACAGTCAGTCCGGTCTTTGTGGGCATGTCGCTGGCCGCCAACCTGACCAGCGCCGCCACGTTTATCATCAATCCGGGACTCATCTACCTGTATGGTGTATCCGGCGTGCTGGGGTATGCCGTCGCGATGCCGCTCGGGGTGTTTCTGGGGCTTATCGTGTTCTCGAAGGCGTTTCGCACGGTGGGCGATGAGGTGACAGCCCTCACCGTACCCCAGTGGATTGGCGATCGCTTCGAGGATCAGCGCCTCACGCTCTTCTTTGCCGTTGCCAGCCTCCTGCAAATCGCGTTTCTGGTGCTCATCACGGTGGGACTCTCACGGGTGCTGGCCAGCGTTCTCGGCGTGGATGTGTTCCTGGCTATGGCGTTCGTCATCATCTTCCCGCTCATCTACATCATGTCGGGCGGCGCCAGCGCACACACGCTCACCAACTCAGCGCAGGCCATCATCATGATCGTGGTTGCGGTGCTGCTGATTGGATCGGGCATTACGTACTTTGCTGATGGATTCAGCGGCTTCCTGGGCCAGCTGTCGGATGTTGACCCCGTACTCGCACAGCCTACTAATCCCGAGAGCCTGCTCTTTCGCGACTACTTCGAGGTGGTGTTCTGCAACTTTCTGATTGGCATCGCCATCGTGAATCAGCCACACGTGATGTCAAAAGCCCTCTACCTCAAGAATGCGCGCGATGTGAACAAGTACCTGGCTACAGGAATCATCGTGCTGATTCTGTTCTTCGCCGTGATCCTGATCGGGCTGTATGCGCGTATTCTGATGCCCGAAGCCGCCACGATGGTGCCCGACGACGTTGTGCCCACCTACATTGTGGAGGTGTTTGGGCCGTTTGTCCGCTCCATAATCCTCATCGGACTCGTCGCCGCGGGCTTCTCGACGATGGAGGGGCTGCTTGTTGCGCTCTCTACCATCTTCTCGAACGATGTGTACCGCGTGCTTGCTACGCGCTCGGGCAAACTTTCAAAGGAGGAGATCGAGAAACGGGGCGTGCGCTACAGCCGCTACTTTTTGCTGGCTCTGGCTCCGGTCATTGCCCTGATCTCATACGGACAAATTACGGATCCCAACTTATCGGTCGCCATCCTTGGGCAAAACGGCGTGTATGCGCTCTTCTCAGCCACCTTCGTGCCCATCCTGTTTGGCATATTTGCACGCGGCATCCCAAAAACCGTTGTGCTCGTTGCTGCCATAACCGCTCTGGTCGTTCATTTTGGGGTCTATTACGGCGAGATTACGATGTACCACAACAACCCCGCTGTACCTGCCACCTTTGCGCTGCTTACCAGCACCGCCATTGCAACTGTGGGCTACTGGATATGGGGCACCCCCACCCTGCCCGACACAAAGGAAGCCCCCAAAGAAACCGCTGATTCCGAAGCGGAGGCATAGATCGCGTACGGGCACATCGCCGATGTGCCCCAACGAGCGCCCCAACGAGAAGCCTCCAGCTAACGCCCAATCCCCACGCCTCCCCATGATTCGCACCGACTGGACGGAACGCCACGCGCGCTACACCCCCGACGCCCCTGCGCTCGTTTGGGGGCCCACTGGACGCATCTACACCTATGCCGACCTGCACGAGCAGGGCGAAAAGCTGGCGCATCAGCTCCACGCGCAGTACAATCTCCAACCGGGCGACCGCATCGGCATCCTCGCCGAAAACAGCGTTGAGCATGTGCAGCTGTTCATTGCCGCCCAAAAAGCGGGATTCGTGCTCGTGCCTCTCAACTATCGGCTCACGGCCTCTGAGCTGCAATATCTGGTCGATGACAGCGC
>CAZZCI010000149.1:0-1848 GCA_964653015.1 uncultured Rhodothermales bacterium | reverse complement strand
CCGTTCTACCACACCGGCGGATGGAACGTGCTGCTGACGCCGTTCCTCTTGCACGGCGCCACCACGCATCTCTACCCCGATTTCGACGCCGACACGCTGCTGCGCGACTGCGACGCCGAGGCGTTCACGATTCTGTGGGGCGTACCCACCATGCTCAAACTGATGTCCGATAGCACTGTGTTCAACGAGGTCACGCTCGATACGGTGCGTTATGCCATTGTAGGCGGCGAGGCCATGCCCGAGCCGCTCATCCGTACGTGGCAAAACAAAGGCGTACCCATACGACAGGGTTTTGGCATGACGGAGGTCGGCGTGAACTGCTTCTCGCTACCCGCCCGCGACGCCCTCCGTAAGATTGGCTCTATTGGCCTGCCCAACTTCTACATCGATACAAAGGTCGTGGATGAGGACGGCGCGGAGGTGCCCCCGAACACACCCGGCGAATTGCTCATGCGCGGCCCGGTCGTGACCCCGGGCTACTGGCAGGACGAAGACGCGACCGCCGAAGCCATCGATGCCGACGGCTGGTTTCACACCGGCGACCTGGTGGAGGTGGACGAGGAAGGCTACTTCTTCGTTGTGGGACGAAAGAAAGAGATGTACATCAGCGGGGGCGAGAATGTGTATCCGGCAGAAATTGAAGCTGTGCTGCACGAACACGACGGCGTGGCTGAGGCGGCTGTCGTGGGCGTGCCCGATGAAAAGTGGGGTGAAGTCGGCGCAGCGTTCGTATCCGGCACCCAACTCAATGCCGATTCGCTGCGCACGCATTGCGAAGCGCATCTGGCCCGCTACAAAGTGCCGAAATACATTGAGATTCGTGATGCGCTTCCCAAAGGCCACAGCGGGAAAATCCAGAAGAGCGCGCTGCGTGAACAGTTTTCAGCGCCTGCCTCATAACCCAGAAAGTCCGACAGCCTTTTCTACACAATCGCCACACCAGCCATGATTCGATCTGCCCTCCTTGCCTCTGCCCTTATCGCCCTGCTTTACATGCCTGTAGCTGCCCAGTCGACAGAGACAGACCCGCTCCCGCACTATCCCGATGCGCCGCTCGAAACCGTCGTGGTTGAAGACGACACTCTGGCTTATATCGATACCGGCGGCGACGGTCCGCCGCTCGTGCTGGTTCACGGATTGGGCTCTAACCTTTCGCTCTGGCGCGACCACATCGAACCGCTTGCTGTCACCCACCGCGTGGTGGCGCTCGACCTGCCGGGTTTTGGCGTGTCGAGTAAGCACGACGTGTCGGGCCGCATGACGGACTTTGCTGCTTCGGTGCGTGGGGTGGTGGAGGCGTTGGAGCTGGCACCGGTTACCTACGTGGGCGTGTCGATGGGCGGACAGATCGGGCTCACGCTCGCGCTGGAGACGCCCGAGGTGGTGGAGCGTTTGGTGCTTGTGTCGCCTGCTGGCATCGAGACATTCACCGATGAGCAAGCAGCCGGAATGCGCCAGATGATGACCCCTGAGGCTATTGCCGCAGCCGATGATGCGGCGATTGAGCAGAACACGGTATCCAATTTTGCCAACTGGTCTGACGACTATGCCTGGCTTATTGAACAGCGCAAGGCCATTGGGGAGCGGGCGGATTTTGCGGCGTATGCCCGTGCCAACGCGGCCTCCGTCGCTGGTATGGTTAATGCGCCGGTGTACGACCGTCTAGGCGAGGTGGAGCATCCCACGCTCGTGCTTTATGGCACCGGCGACCAGCTCATCCCCAATCCCCACCTCAATCCGCAGTGGAGCACCACCGACATCGCCGAGCGCGCTGAGGAAGCCCTGCCAAATGCCAAGATGCATCTCGTGGATGACGCCGGACACCTGCTCATGATCGAGCAGCCCGAG
>CAZZCI010000148.1:0-6288 GCA_964653015.1 uncultured Rhodothermales bacterium | reverse complement strand
GATACACTCTGCCCCGCTCTGAAAATGGCCAGGACGTTCCCTCCGAAACCACACAGATTCCCGTTGATGGACCGCCGATCGGAGCACTTGCCTACGATCCAATTAACGACCGGTTGTATCTAGGACGCCCCGACACGAATAACCCTTTCGATGAGCCTGGCGCTATTACGGTGCACGACCGTGAAGGTGCACAACTCCAAAGTTACGAAGCAGGTGTTGCGCCTGGGCACATCGTGCTATCCGCCGAAGAAGAAGAATAAGCCTTTCGGGAATCGGTAGCCAACGTGTAACAGGGGATATGATATCGCGTATCAACCCTGATTCGGGAGTGAATAGACATTACGTACTATTAGTTATGGGGCGCCATACCTTCGCTTCATACGCCGCTTTTCCCGTTACTCTACCTCGCTCCATCAGTCGATCTATCACGCTATGTCTGTAACCATCGACCGGTGTTATTGCTACAACGTGCCATTTGAACGACTGCACGCCATGGCGCGAGACACAGAAGCATCTACCGTAGCTGACTTGCAGAAGCTCGCGTGCTTTGGCCATAACTGCCAACTGTGTCATCCCTACGTACGCCGCATGCTGCGTACTGGGCGCACCACCTTTCACCAAGTCATTGAAGAAACCGACGAACCGGCTCTGGTACAGCGTGGCTCTTGATCCTCTTGCATAGCAACGGTCTTATGTCCGTTCTGCACATAGCAGGCGTCCTCAATCGATAGACTCTTTCTCCGTACTTCCGTTAGATCTGTATGGCCACACTGCTTTACGTATTTCCCCACCCCGATGACGAATGCTTCGGCCCCGCGCCTGCCCTTGCACGTCAGCGGGCCGCGGGACACGATGTGCACCTTCTTACGCTCACACGGGGCGAGGCAACCAAGCAACGACACCGTCTGGAGTACTCAAAAGATGAAATGGGAGCCGTTCGATTCCGCGAAATGCAGCATGTGGCGGAGGCGCTCGACTTAAGTTCGCTCAACGTACTCAACTTACCCGACGGCGAACTCGCTGACCTGTCGCCGCTGGATATCGAGACTGTCGTGCGGCAGCATATGGTGCGCCTCCAACCGGATGTCGTCGTTACCTACGCCGTTCACGGCATCAGTGGGCACCCCGACCACCTTGTAACGCATGCCATCGTAAAGCGTGTTGTGTGCGCTGCCCTACGCGACGGCGTTGTCGATGTAAAGCGCCTGGCTTTTTTCACGTTACAAGCCGAAGACAGCGACCGTCCTGAACATCTTACCGGCTCGCCCGACGAAGCCATCGACTGCATCGTACCGGTTTCTGACAACGACCTGGAAACGGCACGCACCGCCCTGCATTGCTACGAAACGTACCTGCCCGTGATCGAAAAACATCGTCCGCTCGATAGCGTGCGAGACGGCGTGCGGTTTGAGTGCTTTCAAGAAGCCCCAACTCCGCCTCTTACCGACCTTACAGCGCATCTGCCTGATCGTCTTGAGCCTACGGGTTTACCCAATCAGCGATAGCCTATGTTAAGCTGGCCGCAGCATCCGTATTGGCTTGCTTGCAAAGTTGCCCTCCCGGTTGCCCTTATCGGAGCACTCGGGGCTTTGATGCTTCAGGCATCGTGGCCCGTGATTGGGTTGAGCGCCGCCGGACTTGGTGGCGTGGCCTATGGATTTGTGTGGTGGATGGTGGCCCGCCGTTTACGGCAGTTCCGAACAACCCTCAAACACTTGCGCGCCCATCAATTTGAAGCGCTCAGCGACAGCCCCTCGCCCCGTGGCGACGAGCTCGACGCCTTGCTATGGGAGCTGTATCAAACAGGACAGATGATTAGCCGCGAGATTGATGATATGCGGCGCATGGAAACGTATCGACGAGAGTTTATCGGCAACGTGTCGCACGAACTCAAAACACCCATTTTCTCAATTCAGGGGTTTACCGAGACTTTACTCGATGGGGCGCTTGAAGATGAGACGGTGAACCGTTCCTTTCTGGAAAAGATCATGCGTAACACGCAGCGCCTCGACCAGTTGGCAAGCGACCTTTCGCAGATCGCACGCATCGAAACCGAACAGTTGGCACTTGAAATCGAAGCGGTTGACATTGAATCGTTGATGCATGAAGTGATTGAGATGCTGGGTCCCAAAGCTGAAAAACATGACATCACATTACGTTCTACCGTACCGTCTGCTTTGCCTCCCGCCCATGCCGATCGCGAGCGCATCCGACAAGTGCTCGCTAACCTAACTGAGAACGCCATTAAGTACAACACAGCGAGCGGATACGTTCACCTGCGTGCCAAACACGTTGGGGAGGGCGTTCGAGTTGCTGTAGAGGATGACGGAATTGGCATTGCTCCCGAACACCTAAATCGACTCACCGAGCGGTTTTATCGCGTTGACAAAAGCCGGGCCCGTCACCGTGGAGGATCGGGACTGGGGCTTTCTATCGTCAAGCACCTGTTGGGAGCACACAACACCCAGCTCCAGATAGAAAGCGTAGAGGGCCAAGGATCGACATTCGCCTTCGAACTGCCCGTATCTGCTGATGCCGCTGGGCGAGTGTCTCACGCACCTAACTAGTGCTCTGTCACAGGTCAATCTTCAGGTAACGCTGCACCCTAACGTACCGAGCAAAACGCCCCCCCTTGCCCCCTCGTCGCGATGTACAACCGGCATGACCTTCGGCCCCTCCGCGTCGCGACGAAATGCGGACGCTCTGCGTCCTTCTGTTTCCGCGTGTTCTCGTTGCAGGAGAGCGGGGGGTCTTGTGCGCGGTGTCAGATGGGTGGACGGCGGGCGTTGAGATCCCTCCGCCGGGGGCGTCGGGATGACAGCAAGAGAAGGAAGGCTGCCCACTCGACCCTAAGATGATGAACGCAGAGGAGAGGGTACGGCTTCGCTCACCATGACAGGTTTTTTTGGTGGGGGTTGGGACACAAAATTTGTCACGGTCTCCGTACTCTAACATTCAGGGGTGACAGAGCACTAGCGTGCTTAGCGGTTGCGCAGATGGCGAGCCACTCGTTCTGCTTTCTCTTGCTGTGATGGCTCCTCGTGCTGATCCGTAAGCGGCACCGTGGCGTCGTCGTGGAGCGCATCCCAGGTTTCGCTCGTGACAATTGTTTCCAGATGCTCAATGCGCTGCTTAAGCTGGGCCCGCTCAGCATCCCACTCCCGTTGCATCGCATCTAATCGGTCTTCTAAGTCGTCTGCTGACGCTCCCAATTCGCGCTGCTTTGATTTAAACGACAGCCACTCTTCAAACGCGCTGTACACGAATACAATCAGAATGACAAGCACCCACCAGTACGACCCCAATACATCGAGTATTTCTGCCATAACATATGAAAGGGTTTGTTGGAGGCTCTGTTGATACGCCAGCCTTGGGGCTACGCGCCGTACACCTCGTCAGGATCAAAGACTTGTGTACCGTCACGTACGAGAGAGCCATCATCTACGCGGCGATAGAAGCACGAGCGATGGCCCGTATGGCACGCTGCATCGCCGACCTGTTCCACTTGAAAGAGCAATACATCGCCATCGCAGTCGATGCGAACCTCGCGGACATGCTGCACATTGCCGCTCGTTTCGCCCTTACGCCACACAGCTTGGCGCGACCGACTCCAGTACACCATGCGTCCGGTGTCGAGCGTTTCTTGCAGAGTTGCAGCATTCATATACGCCATCATGAGTACGTCGCCGGTGGCATGGTCTTGCACAATTGCTGCTATAAGACCATCATCATCGAACTGAACGTGAGAAAGCAAGTCGGTAGCCACAGATAGAAGCCGTTGAATACATAAACCGTACGTGGTTTTCTGCTACGTGCACATGCTGCGTTCGTTGCCTGCACCATGATTTGATCGCCGCTTCATGCTTTTGTAGGTTGGCATCCCATCAACCTACTGACAAATACCCGCTACCTTGTATGGCTAACGTCGAGATTTCATTGCGTCCTGCTTGGCGCAACTACTGGCCTACCCTTTTTCTGGCCAACGGACTTATCATTGCTGCTATTATCATTGGAATCACAGGCATCGGACTCCCTGTGGCGTTGGTCTGCGCAGGGGCGGCGGTCTTGTTCTATGGATATATCTTGATGCAGCGCTATTCGTGGCGGTTCACCATCGACGAAAACCGTATATCGCGCCATCAAGGAATCATCTCGCGCAATCAGCAAAGCATTCGGCTGGCCGACCTGCGCAGCGTAGAGCTGAACCAGAGCCTGGGACAACGCCTCCTGGGTCTGGGCGATCTATCGTTCTATTCATCGGGCTCCGACGACGCAGAGGTCCGATTTTTTGGAATCCGTAACCCAGCCACCCATCGCGATAATGTGTATGACGCGATGGATCAATTGGGAGCCAATAATTGAAGGGCATCTACGGCTGCGCTGTTACAGGTCAAAGTTGGAATTGTGTGGGATACGGTTTATAACGCAACCGGAGGCGAGTCCCCGCTTGCGTCCCCGACGCCCTGTAAGGCGAATGCTGTCGAGACGGCACGCGTCTCGGATGGCACGTTGCTAAACACGTACCACAACACGCTGTCACGTTGCGCACTGACGTATGGTACACAAATCCCCATAGTGTTCGCACGAAGCAAACGCGCTGTGCACATCCTTCGCTCGGCAGCATCGTGTACAGGGACATAGTTTCCGCACCCTGGGTCGTCCGACTCGTTTGAGGAGCCGACGCCCCACTGCTCATGTGCGGTTTTCCGGCTCATTGCTGGACAGGACGAAGTGGCGGATTGTTTTTCGCAGGCTATCGCTGAGGCCCATCTCGCGAAGGCCCGTTCTGAATATGCACAGTGTTATGTCAACCTCTTTTACAGCCCTCGGGCTGAATGCCTCGCTCGCCGAAACCGTGAGCGAACGCGGCTACACCACTCCTACCCCCATTCAAGAAGCCCTCATCCCCGCACAACTGGCGGGACGCGATGTCGTCGGGCAGGCGCAGACCGGCATGGGTAAGACCGCAGCTTTTGCGCTTCCGATGCTCCATACCCTTGGAGAAGGCACCGGCACGCTCCGTGGCATCGTCGTGACCCCCACGCGCGAACTCGCCAAACAAGTCGCCGAGGCGGTCTATACCTATGGCAACCGACTAAACATTCGGGTCCTGCCGATCTACGGTGGACAGCCGTACCAGCGCCAAATTCGCCGTCTTAAGAAGGGCGTAGATGTGGTTGTGGGCACGCCCGGACGCATGCTCGATCTTATCCGGAAGAAGGCCCTCGACTTGAGCACCGTTCAGGTTGCCGTACTCGATGAGGCCGATGAGATGCTCAGCATGGGCTTTATCGACGACATCAAGGCGATCCTCGGCGCCACCCCTAACGAGCGGCAGACAGCTTTCTTTTCGGCGACGATGTCGAATGACTTTCAGCGTCTCGCCAAGCAGCAACTGAACAATCCCGAGTCATGCCGCCTGGAGCCGAAGGAGCGCACCGTATCCAGCATTGAACAGCGCTACTATCCCGTGTCGAAGCGCGACCGCACACCAGCGCTCATGCGTCTGCTGGAGACGGAAGACATCACCAGCGCCATTGTGTTTGCACGCACCCGCAACGACACCTTCCGGCTCGCCGATACGCTGCAGTCGAAGGGATACAACGCCGGGGCGCTCAACGGCGAGATGGACCAGCCCGAGCGGCAGCGCATGCTGGATCGCTTTCGGAGCGGTGCCATTACCATTCTGGTCGGCACCAACGTGGCCGCTCGCGGACTCGATATCGACCATGTGTCGCATGTCTTCAATTACAACCTGCCGCGTGACCCGCAGGTGTATGTGCACCGCGTGGGCCGCACCGGACGCGCCGGACGCTCAGGCACGGCGCTTACGCTCGTTACGCCGAACCGCCACAAGCGCCTGAAGCACACCGAGCGCCACATCAAGCGAACCATTGTTCGTACCGACGTACCGAGCGAATCGGATGTGCAGACGCATCGAGATGCAAAGCTGCGTTCTGAGGTGTCCGAGTGGATTGCATCCAACAACACCACACGTGAGCGCGCTATCGTAGATGCACTGGCCGACGAAGGCCATGACCCGCTCGACGTAGCCGCTGCCGCCCTTCAGGTGGCTCGCAAGCAGCGCGCGAAGGCGAACCGCCCTGCATCCCCCAAGAAAGCAGACCAGCCCGTTGCCTCGCACGAAGACGGCATGGTGCGCCTGCGCCTGAACACCGGCAAACGCAACAACACGCGGCCCGGGCAGGTCGTGGGTACGCTGGCCAGCGCCACCAAAATGCCTGGAAGCGCCATCGGGCGTATCGACATCCACGCAGGCCACACCAC
>CAZZCI010000147.1:0-6398 GCA_964653015.1 uncultured Rhodothermales bacterium | reverse complement strand
CTACAGCGTGGCCGGGTCCACTTCGACGACTTGTCGATTCATGAGGGCGAGGGTACGTGCCGGGTATTCCTTGACCAGCCGGTAGTCGTGCGTGGCCATGAGCAGGGTCATGCCTTGCTTGTGCAGATCTACCAACAGGCTCTGAATATCAGAGGCCACCGCCGGATCCAGGTTGCCAGTGGGCTCGTCAGCCAGCAGCACCCATGGGTCGTTGGCAATAGCTCGCGCAATAACCACGCGCTGCTGCTCACCACCCGACAGCTCATGCGGGAATCGCTTGCGCTTGTGGTTGAGGCCTACGCGCGTAAGAGCACGCAACGTACGAGACCGCACGGTGGACTTTCCTTTGCCGGTTGCATACACTGCAAACGCCACATTGTCGAACGCACTGCGGTCGGGCAGGAGTTGAAAATCTTGAAAGACGACCCCCACCTCGCGGCGCAAATACGGGATCTCCTTGTCTTTGATTTCGTCGGACCGATAGTCGCCCACCTGCGTGGTTCCCTTATCCGGAAAGTGATCCATGTACAGCATGCGCAGCAAGGTGCTCTTTCCGCTGCCGGTGGGCCCAATAAGGTAGGCCATTTCGCCCTGCTCAATACTAAACGACACATCTTCCACCACCGTGCGGCGCTCGCCGTGGGGCGTTTCGTACGAAGCAGATATGTTGCGAAAATGAATCATGCCAGCAGGGCGTAATAGAGAGTCAGCACGTATCAGGCGGATGAGGCAGCCGGTTGAGCACGACGATGATGAGCGGTGACAACAGCCACCTCAATGGCACTGCGCATACTACCCGGCAGCGCCATGCCTTTGCCCGCTATGCTGTACGCGGTACCATGATCGGGGGAGGTGCGCACGATGGGAAGCCCGGCAGTGAAGTTGACTCCACGATCAAAAGCCAGCGCTTTGAACGGCACCAATCCCTGATCGTGGTACATGGCCAGTACCGCATCGTAGCCCTCGTCGAGTTGCGTTGCGAAGTAGCCATCGGCAGGCAGCGGACCGCTTACCTGAATACCTGCCTCTTGAGCCGCTTCTAAAGCAGGAGTAATGATGTCGATTTCCTCACGTCCAATGACGCCACCGTCGCCAGCATGAGGATTCAACCCCAGCACGGCAATGTGCGGCTCGGCGATTCCGAAGTCACTTTGGAGCGTGGCATGAAGCACCTCTAGTTTGGAGCGAATGGCGGCTTCAGTGATTCCTTCGGTGATCTGCGAGACCGGAACATGCGTGGTTACCAATCCCACACGCAGCCCACCTGCCACCATCATCATCATAGGGCGCGGGGTGTTGGTGCGTTGCGCAATAAACTCGGTGTGGCCCGGCACATCGAATCCGGCCTGCGCGATGGCGTCCTTCGAAATGGGAGCAGTCACCATCGCATCGGCGTCTCCATCGAGGCACACTTGCACAGCGGTATCCACAGCCTGCATGGCCAGCGCGCCGCCCTCGGCGGTTACAGCCCCGAACGACACCGGCGGCGGCGTTCCGTCGGTAACGTCGAGCACGGTAATGCCATCATCCGATATAGATTCAGGCACCGACTCGACCACATGGATGGGCAAATCGGAATACCCCAGCATGTCGGCATGCACACGAAGCACATGCGCCGACCCGATAACGAGCGGCGTCATGGCGGGCATCAGGTGGGGGTCATGAAGCGACTTGAGCAGCACTTCGGGGCCAATGCCGTTCGGGTCGCCCAGGGTGATGGCAATGCGCGTGCGAGCATCGCCACTGGTTGGCGGATCCGGACGCTGGTACGTGGGGCGTTTGATAGCCATGATATCGCTAACGGAATGGATCAAAAAGCCAGTGATTGAGGAGGGAAGAAACGCCGCGCTCCGAGGTTTATCTCTATGGCAATACGGGGTTGGGCAGTGGCATCTTAAGCCGATCGGGCGGTGGCGTAGTGGTGCAGGTAATCGGCCAGGAGGCGAACGCCTACACCGGTACCGCCCTTGGGACGATACGGCTGCTCGCTGCTCAAAAATGCGGTGCCTGCAATATCCAGGTGCATCCACGGATAATCGACAAAGTGCTCCAAGAACTTTCCGGCGGTAATCGACCCGGCAGGGCGTCCGCCTACATTTTGAAGGTCGGCCACTTCACTTTTCAGCTGCTTCTTGTACGCGTCGTATAGCGGGAGCGGATGCACGCGGTCGCCGGTGCGCTCCCCCGCCCGCTGCATGGCATACAACCGGTCGACAGCCGTGTCGTTTTCGGGCGTCATAAGGGCAGATGCGTGATGGCCCAGCGCCGTTACGGCAGCGCCCGTCAACGTGGCCAGGTCGATAACCAGTTCGGGATCATACCGGCGTGCATACGACAGGGCATCGGCCAGCAGCATGCGGCCTTCGGCATCGGTGTTCATGACCTCCACCGTGGCCCCGCTATGCATCGTCACCACCTCACCCGGCACATAGGCATGTCCACCCGGACGGTTATCGCTAGCTGGGATCAGCCCAACGACATGCAGGGGGATGTTGAGGCGGGCGATGGCCTCAAATGCGCCAATCACGGCGGCGGCTCCGCCCATATCGGCCTTCATGAAGTCCATCGAGTTCTTTGTAGGCTTCAGCGACAGCCCTCCGGTATCGAACACAATGCCTTTCCCCACTAGCATTACCGGCTGGCTGTTCACGGCCTCCTCGGGCGTCCACGACAGGATGCTGAACGTGGGCGGCTCCACGCTTCCTCGGTTCACGGCCAGAAGGCCACCCATGCCTTCCTCTTCGATGCGCGATTTGTCCCACGTCTCTACGTCGAAGCCGTGCGCTTCTCCTAACGTCTCGGCAGCCACGGCCAGATCGCGGGCTGTCTTTTCGTGAGGCGACTGGTTCACCAGGTCGCGTGCGGTACAGGTGGCGGCTACCAGGTGATGTGCGCGTTCGGTTCCTGCTTCCACCGCCTCGGCGTCATGCTTTTGGGTGTAGACCACATGCAACGTATCGAGCGGTGTGGCGGTGTCTTCGGTTTTGTACGCGTCGTAGCGGTAGTGCGCCAGCAGAAGCCCTTCCACAAGGGCCTGCGCAGCGCGATCATCATCCACAGGAAGCGCGGGGAGGGCAAGCGCTGCCGTGGTCGCATCGACTTCGTGCAGCGACGTAGCAGCCGCGGCTACGCTAGTACGGAGCGTGTCGAGGTCGAGCGCCTCGGCGTCTCCGCAACACGCAAGTACAAGGCGGGGGCTGTTGGACGTATCGGTATAGCAAACAGCGGTGTCGCCGGCTTCGTCTAGGTCAGACGCGGCGCGCTTGACGGATGCGCCCAGCGCTGTGATCGACGCACTGGGGGCGGCAGCGCCTTCGGTGGTGAGGGGAATCACCAGCGCATCCACGTTGAGGTCAGAAAGCGATGTTGCTGTGGCAGTGACAGTCATACAGGCAGGGGGTTCGGTTACTTAGAAGGGGTTTTCATGAGTTCGGCCAGGTACGAGGCGTCCTCGGGCGAGAGCACATCGGATGCGTCGGGATCGTCGAAGTCGATGAAGCGTGGGGCGGCCTTGATGACATCGTTGATAACCTCTTTGAATGAGGGGCCTTTCACGTAAGCGCCGGACGCATTGCGGTGACCGCCGCCATCGAACGAGCGGGCCCATTCATCCACGCGGATGTCGCCCTCAGAGCGAAAGCTGATCTTGGCGCCATCGTTGGTTTCAGAAAAGAGCAGTGCCGCCTTTACCCCCTCAATCGATAGCACATAGTTGACGAATCCTTTCTTGTCATCCCAGCTTGCCCCGGTATCTTCCACCATGCGTTGCGTAACGACCGAGTACCCCAGCTGTCCGTTTTGCTTCAGGCGGATGCGGTTCAGCATGCGGCCCAACAGCCGAAGGCCTGGCATAGAGCGACGGTCGTAGATCTGGCTGTGGATAGGCGCCGGGTCGATGCCGCCTCGCTCCAGAATATCGGCAATGATGCGGTGCAGCTGCGGCGTAACGCTGCTGTAGCGAAACGAGCCGGTATCCGTCATGATGGCCGTATACAGCGCGGTGGCTACATCGGCGTTAATCAGGTCGGGGTCGATCGCCTCAATAAGCTCATACACCAACTCGCCCGTGGCCGGTGACGTGTTGCGCGCATACGTGTAGTCGAACCACTGCTCGGGCTCCATATGATGGTCAATGAGCAGCGTGGGGGCTTCGGCCTTTTGCACCAACTGCCCCACATGACCCAGCCGCTCTGCATCGTTGTTGTCGAGTACAACGATCAGATCCGACTCGGCCAGCGCTTCGTGTTGATGCAACGATCCGTCGAACACCTCGATGGTGTCGATGCCCGGTAGCCAGTCGAGATTGTACGGCGCGTCGTCGGCATTTACGATGTGTACGGTCTTACCGAGTTGACGCAGCGCGCCCGCAAGCGCAAGCTCCGAACCCAGCGCATCCCCATCTGGACGCAAATGGGTGGTGAGAAAGAAACGGTCGTGGGTGCGAAGCAGCGCAAGGATTTCGTCCATGGTGCATTAAAAATCGGAGGAGGACAAATAGCATCATCTGTACGCATCCTGCAACTACGGGTTCAGCCCTGCGCCCTGATGTACGTGGTACTGCCCCCGCCCCGTGGGCAATATGAACACCGAATTCAACCGGTGCAGCGCATCGTGGTGGCGTAGGTATCCGTTGTCTCGTATCATAATGCGTGTTCATGGCGAGGCAGCTTCCGGGTCTCGCTGTTTCTTGAGTGGACTCATTGTGTTATGCTGCACTTTCTGCAACAAGCCTGGCGCGGTCGTTCGGGTATAGCGCCGTTTGTCATTACGCTGCTTGCGCTCATCGTGGGGGCCTTGGTCGTTGGAGGCATCACAACACTAGCTCTCATATGGATGCTGTCGGGGAGCCTGCCAATGGACCCTGAGGCCACTACCCCTGAAGCGTTTGGGGTGAGCGACCTGGAGTTTCTGTTCGTGAACATGATTCCGTTCGTAATTGTGCTGGGCGTACTGTGGGGATGCATGCGCGGACTGCATCACCGTCCGCTGCGCTCACTCATCAGCCCATCCGACCGCATCGACTGGCGGCGTCTGGGAGTGGCCACAGCAGGATGGGTCGGACTCATGACGCTTACCCTGGGTGTTGAGGCCATTATGTCGCCCGAGGAACTGAACGTCACGTTTGAATGGCAAGCCTTCCTGTGGTTGTTGCTCTTAGCGGGCACACTCATCCCCATTCAGGCCAGCGTAGAGGAGCTCATCATGCGCGGCTACATCATGCAACATGCGGCCCAATGGTTTCGCTCGGGCGCGGCAGCGGTTCTCATTTCTTCGGTCCTGTTTGGATTGCTGCACTGGGCCAACCCCGAGGTGGCCAGCTTCGGCGCAGGGATGATGATGGCGTACTACATGGGCTTTGGCGTCTTCATGGCGCTACTTACGCTGGTAGACGACCGCCTGGAAATGGCTATGGGCGTACACATCGGTAACAACCTGTTTGGAACGGTGATCGTCACCTTCCCCGAGTCGGTCCTCACCACACCCGCACTGATTCGGCTGGAAACGATGGAGCCAACCCCCGTTACGCTGCTCACATGGGGCGTGATGGCACTCATTTTTGCGCTGATTATGGGGCGCGCTTATGGGTGGGCCTGGGACACGCTCTGGCAGCGCCTGGGCCGGGTCAACCCGCCCCCTTCCGACAAAGAAACCGACGACTCGCTCTCCGAAGGCGCCTCTCCAGAGGCCGGGATTCCTCCCCATTCTTCATAGCCACATCGTCATTGGGTAGCGTACGGTTCGGCCCTGCGCTGCTTTGCCTACCTGCTTTACCCCCTTCCTATGCCTGATCTTCCGGCTCTTGATTTTACGCCATACATCGAAGCCTTTCTTTCGCTCTTCGTTGCGATGAATGTATTTGGGGTGCTGCCGCTGTTCCTGGGGCTCACCGAAGGACAATCATTGCGCGCACGCCGTGTGCTCGTGAAACGCGCTACCGCAACCGGCTTTGGCATCGCCATCGTGATTTTGCTGACGGGGCAGTTCATCTTTCAAACACTTGGCATTACCGTGGATGACCTGCGCATTGGAGGCGGGCTCATTCTGCTGGTGCTTTCCATTACAGACCTCTTGTTCAGCAACCTGACGCGCCAGCCGGGCAACGACCCCGACGCCGGAACCGATATTGCTGTCGTACCGCTCGGCACCCCGCTGATGATTGGTCCGGCTGCCATTACTGCCATCCTGGTATTGCAGAACAGCGCCGGGTACATCCCTACCGTAACGGCCCTGGTCACCAACCTGGGCATTGCCTATGTGGTGTTTTACTTTGGTCCGGCTCTCATTGCGCTGGTCGGAAACGCCGCAGCCCGCGCGTTTGCAAAGGTCGCCAGCCTGTTTCTGGCTGCCATCGCTATCGCCCTCATCCGCACGGGCATTCAGAATGTAATTCTGGGCGT
>CAZZCI010000146.1:0-6433 GCA_964653015.1 uncultured Rhodothermales bacterium | reverse complement strand
ATATCGTCCTACAGCTCTCAATAGGCAAGGACCTAATGTCTTGGATGCGAACGTTGAGCAGCGCGTTACCACAGGATTCGCCTACAGTCGTTTAAAAATCAGTACGATGCCAAGGGGAGCGGTGTATGGGCGTGTCGGTGTAGCCTATCAGCGTATAACACGGACAGGCGATCTTCTTTTATCCAATGATGCTCCTCCATACAACACTCAGAGCAGGGCCATTCAGGAAGCGAATCATCGGTTCGGGCCGGAGATCGGTGTTGGGATCATGGTGGAGCGGAACGTGAGGTTCTATGCAGAACCTACAATGGCAGTCCTGGCTGGGGATTTAGACGATGCGTTTCGGTTCCAGCTGAGAGCGGGCGTGTTGATTCCAGTACGTTAGAAAAAGAGATCACTTCCAAAGAGTCCTAAAATAAAAGAGCCGCTCCCGGTATGCCCGAGAGCGGCTTTTTGTTGTTTGGACCTACCGTTTGGTGAGATGCTACTCCAGCGGTTGGGCCGGGTGCACCGTGCCCTCAACGGCACCCAGTCCGATGCGGAAGCCATCGCCTTGCGCCCATCCGCACATAATGACGCGGTCTCCGTCTTGCAGGAACGAGCGCTCCGAACCGTCGGGCAGTTGAATCGGCTTGGTACCGCGCCAGGCCAGTTCAAGCATGCTGCCGTAACTGTCTTCGGTGGGGCCACTTATTGTGCCAGATGCCATCAGATCGCCGGGACGTGCATTACAGCCGTTGACCGTGTGATGGGCTAATTGCTGCCGCATCGACCAGTACATGTAGTTGAAGTTGGTCTGGCAGATCGTGTGCGGCGCATCCATTTCAGGGGTTTGCAGTTGCACCTCCAACTCAATGTCGAAGTTGGCGTGGTCGTTTGGCTGCAGGTAGTCGAGCGGCGTAGGGTCTTGGTCGGGCCCATCGGTGCGGAACGGCTCCAGCGCATCGAGCGGCGTAATCCAGGGCGATACGGTGGTCGCAAAGCTTTTGCCCAGGAAGGGGCCAAGCGGAACGTATTCCCACTTCTGGATATCGCGTGCGCTCCAGTCATTGACGAGCGAGAGGCCAAAGATATGGTCTTCGGCATTCTCGGTGCGGATGGGCGTGCCGAGTGCATTTCCAGAGCCCACGAAAAAGCCCATCTCCAACTCAAAATCGAGCAGTTGGCTGGGGCCGTATGTAGGCGGCGCGTCTTCATCGGGCTTGCGTTGGCCGCAGGGGCGATGGACCGGTGATCCACTAAGAATCACAGAGCTGGCACGGCCATGGTATCCAACGGGAAGGTGTAGCCAGTTGGGCTTAAGAGCGTTTTCGGGACCCCGAAACATAGTGCCAATGTTGGTGGCATGCTCGCGCGAGGAGTAGAAGTCCGTGTAGTCGCCTACTTCGGCAGGCAGCAGCAAGCTCACGTCGTCTTGGGCATGTAGCGCCTGGGCACGCAGCGTTTCGTCATCGCGCAGGGTGGCCGTGTCGGATTTGAGGAGATGGTGTATGGTCTGGCGGGTGGCTTTCCACACCGGGCGGCCCAGCGCCATAAACGGATTCAGTGCATCGGCATGGAACGGGTGTTGTTCGGGGTGAAGGGCTTCGTGGTCAAACAGACCGGCATCGGCCAGAGCGGCCAGGTCGAGCACGAAGTCGCCAATGGCAACGCCAATGCGGGGCTCAGCATTGGGCTCAGGACGAAACACCCCGTATGGCAGGTGCTGAATGGGAAACGGATGGTCGGCGGGCACATCGATAAATGAACGATCCGCCGCCGGGATAACAGCAGTAGACATAGGCAATAGAAGGTAACGTACAGAAAACGAACGATCGAATAGGGGTTACATCAAGTTCAGCGCGCGCAAGTCGTCAATGGGCTCTTCAAAGCTGCAGCTTCCAAAGGAGTGGGCCAGGGAAGATCGGGCGTGTGAGATGGCCTCGACCGACGCCTCTAGCGGCCCCCAGGCCATCCCCTGGTCGGTAAAGGTGAACGCTTCTTCGTTGGTCTCGCGCAAGACAGCAGCGATTTGGTCGGCATTCAAGTCGTGCTCAGCTGCAAATATAGCCGCCCCAAACACATTGAAAAAACCGTGGCGCATCACATCGAGATTATCGTCGTGATGACGAGCTGGGTGGTGGAGTCCGGCTGTCGCTTTGAACCGAACACCAGACTGGTGGCACGCGGCAATGGCGTTGGCAACGTGTTCAACCGAGGGAAACAGATCGCGCGTCAATCCACCGCAGCGAATCTTTAGTCCGAGGATGCTGCGTTCGGGAACCGGTTGGTCGGCATTGGCATCGGCAAAGACCGCCAGCGCAGCCGGCAGCGCAGCCGTGGTTGCATCGGTAAGCGGCACCTCAAAAAAGATGTCGAGATGCGCCAGCCCTTGCTGCGCCATGTGGCGGTCTACCTGCTCGATGAACGGGCGGAGCGTGGCCGGGGTGAGCGGGTCGAGGAGCGTTTTCGGGAGGCGGACCTCCATCACATCGGGACGTACATGCGCGTTGTGGTCGTCGATGCATGATTCGATGTGGTCAAGGTCGGTTGTAAACGCTTCCAGAAACGCTTCAGGCGTATCGCCGCCGGTGCCCAACACGGAAAACCCGAAGGGAGGATCGTTGGCAATGGCGCGGCGGTAGGGGCGCAGCGCGTTGAGGCGACGCGTAGGGATGACGAAGCGATTGAGCATCCAGCGCTCTGGTTCGCCCCGGTACGAGATGAAGTTTCGCATGGCATCATCAAGCGGCAAATCGGCGGGCGGAAACAGGCCCGCGTAGTCGACGATGCGTTGCATGAACGCACGGAGGCCAGGAGCGATGAGCGTATCGTCGGTATGGGGTTGAGAAGCCATAGGTGCAGAATCCAAGGAACGAAAACGCAGACAAGCAGCGCATTCACAATACGCCATGTGCAGTAAACTACGTATCCGCCCATAAAAGCAAGCGCAATTCCTTGTGACCGTCGTAGTATAGTGGAGAGTTCACGAATCTCTTGTACGCGAACGGGTGCAGTTTACGCAGGCACATATTAATTTAGGGGGATCCAACGTATTATTCGTGAACGTCTACAAAAAATCGACGTATGGGGCACAGACGTAATTACACAGTGCCCGTTACCCCTACCATCTACCTGGCTGGATTCAACTGATTATGATGATGCATCGACAATACCCCTTATTTACGCTTCTCGGCGTGGTAGCGCTTGCAGGCGTGCTCCTTACCGGATGCGGAAACCCGTACCTGGGCGAGGCCGAGGATTCGCTTGAACAGGAGGATTACGAAACGGCTATTGCGTATATCGATAGCGCGCTCGTAGAAGAGCCCGATAACGAAGATGCCCACCGCGCTCGCGCTCGCACATATTTGCAGTGGGCACAGGCTACCGAAGATCTAGAGCAGCGCCGGTCGTTGTTTCAAGAAGCAGGCGCCTCGTTCGATGAGGTAGCCGCGCGCGATGACAACTTCAGTGCTATTCTTGAAGAGCCTGCCCTCATGCAAATGGGGCAGATCGATGAAGAAGCAAGCCTTGTTTTTGAAGCCTTTGAAGCAGAGTCGGAGCGTGGTATTGAAGCGTTTAACCAAAGCGATTTTGCAGCCGCTGCATCGTTTTTTGGGAATGCGACATACCTGATCGAAGACAATTGGCGCATGCACTTCCTGAAGGGCAATGCGTTGTATAACGAGGGCGATTTTTCTGGCGTCATTGATCCAATGAACCGTGCCCTTGAGCTCTTGGCCGAAGAGCGACAAGAGTTTGAGGAACTCATGGATGAAGCCGGTGAAGAGCTTGAGGAAGGACAGCGAGAAGCGTACGAAGGCATCTTGGATGCGATGCCCGATGCGTACCTCATCTTGTCGCAGGCGTATATGGAAACTGATCGGGAAGACGACGCCATTGCGATTTTGGAGGACGGCGAAGAGCAGTTTCCTGATAGCGACATTCCACAGGTGTTGGCTGAAACGTACCGCATGACGGGGCAAATCGACCAGGCCCGTGAGCGGTTGGAAGGACAGATTGAAGCAAACCCAGACGATGCATCGGTTCGCTACAGCTATGGGCTGGTGCTGCTTCAAGATAACCCAGAAGAGGCTGCTGCGCAGCTAGAGCGCGCGGCAGAGCTCGAACCGCAAAACATGGACATCCAGTACGCGCTGGGGATTGCGCTTGTAGAGCACTCGGAGACCATTCTTGAAGAGTCGATTCGCCCGATTGAGAATGAACTCGTCGACGAAAACCGCGAACCTACTGCAGAAGAAGAGGAGCGCCTGAATGAGCTCACCAGTCAGCGCGACGATATTCTGGAGCGGGCCGCGACCCCACTGCGTCAGGTGTTTGAACGCATCGACACCAACGACGACCGGTACGCGGACCTGTGCGTGCAACTGTATCAGGTATACGGAGCGCTCGATCAGCGCGCTGAAGCGGAGTCCATCGAGCATTGCTTCGATGAGTTTGAGGGCGAGCAGCCCGAGATGCCTGAGCAGCCTGAAACACCGGACGATGTAGAGGAGGAAGCCCCACAGCCGTAACGGTTCAGATATGGCACTAACGCAGTACCCGTCCTTCGGGGCAGGTAATGTGCTTAGGTTAACACATGTGCACACCGGTTCTTCGAGGCTCGTATGGTCTCGGGGAACCGGTGTGTTACGTATAGGCCTTTATGCCACGTACAGAAATGGCAACAGAACCTGCTGTGCACGGTACGTCATCTACAGCAGTCGTTTTCCCTTTTGAACGCACCAAGCCAGTCATACTTAATGCACCAAACACGCAATAGGGGACCCTCACCCATTCACGTCGCAGGTCAGACATTTGCAGGGCACGCACTCGTCATTTGGATCAGCCTGGTAGTGATCCTTACAGCGTGTAGTGGCAGCCCGTACATTGGGGAGGCCGAGCAGGCGCTCGAGGTTAACGATTACGAGCAAGCACTAACACACATCGAGCACGCTTTGGCTGAAGACCCAGCTGATGCCGAGGCCCATCTGCTAAATCTGCACATCCGGACGCTCCAAGCGCGTGATGCTGAGACACCAGACGCACGTCGCGAGGCGTACCAACAGGTGCGTCGTGCCGCACAGCAGGCTGAAAACAGCGGAGCCGAGTTTGATAATGAACTGCTCACGCATACAGATGAGGTGTACACGAGCCTGATGAACGATGGTGCGGCACGCGTCGAGGCGGCCACCGAGCCAGCCGATTTTAAAGAGGCGGCCTCCTACTTTGGAAGTGCCCGTTTCGTTCGGCCCGATTCAAGTGGTGCCTATCAACGCGAAGCAGAAGCCCTGCTTGACGGCAACCACCACGAAGAGGCAATTCCCGTTCTTGAACAGGCCATCGATACCCTTTCCGACCCGGTTGACGCCCGATTATACGCGCTGCTAGGGAGCTTATATCTGCAGTTTGATCGGAATGATGAAGCAACCGAACTCATCGAAGCAGCCATTGCCCAGTATCCCGATCATGATGATTTGCAACAGCTCCGCCTAAACGCCCTCAAGGCGTCGGGAGACATGGAGCAGGCGTTGGATGCATACGCTGAACAGGCCGAGCGTAATCCGGATAACCCTGACTTCTGGTACAACTACGGCACCCTTTTAATGAATGATGGACAGTATGAGTCGGCGGTTGGCCCGCTGCGGCAGGCGGCGGAGCGTGCGCCAGAAGACGCCGGGGTGTACTTAAATCTGGGTATTGCCTACTGGAACCGGGCTGTAGCCATTGACACAGAGGTTCTCCAAAAACAGGAAGCGTTTCGCGCTAATGACGAAGAGCCAACGGCTCGTGAGGAAGAGGAGCTTGCCAATCTTACTGAACGACGCCAGCGACTCGTTGAGCGGGCTGTAGGGCCGTTCGAGGAAGCCTTTGATAGGCTCCATGAAAACGATGGCATGTACCCGGTTGCGTGCCGTGAGCTGTATCGAGCATACGTGCTGCTTGAACGTACCGAAGATGCCGCTGCTATCGATCACTGTTTCGATCATATCGATCAAGACCTCGATGGAGCTATGCCTAATAGCGCGCCGCCCGAGCAGTTATAGCGGCGGCACGTTTGTGGGCTCTATCCGTTGCTCATCCCCAAGAGAGATTCAGTAAGACGCTTAGTGGAATCTGCATAGGTTCCTTTCGTTTGTCCATCTTTTTTGCATTCCCCCTTTTTGTTTATGGCTTCTGATGATGCCTCCGCCCGACAGTTCGGTACCAATGCGATTCATGCAGGCCAGCAGCCGGATCCGTCTACCGGTGCGGTCATGACCCCCATCTACCAGTCTTCAACCTACGTACAGCAGGCGCCCGGTGAGCACCAGGGCTACGAATACTCGCGGGTGTCAAACCCAACACGCACTGCGCTCGAAGGTAACCTGGCCGCCCTCGAAGGCGCTACACACGGCATCGCGTTTGCCTCGGGCGTTGCCGGTATCGATGCCATCATGAAAGGCCTGCGTCC
>CAZZCI010000145.1:0-6474 GCA_964653015.1 uncultured Rhodothermales bacterium | reverse complement strand
ACCTTAGAGGCATGAAAGCAGGTGTCTGTTTTAACAGGCTTCACTGAACGCCCGGGATATCCGCTTCGCTTTTGATCTCGGGCGGCACGTACCACACACGATGTAACGGTACAGCCCTTCCACGATACGTTTGTGTATCGTCTTAGACCATTGACGTGCACCACTTCATCAAAACCGGGACCGTGTCGTCTCAATCTGCAGTAATCGATCGGTGCTAAGCGATACGTCTCGGTAGTACACGAGTGCCAGGAAGCGATTCTCGCGACGGGGAAGGCGGTTCTCGAGAATGGAGCGGACGGCCTCATCGCTTGTGACGTAGGTATATTCATGCATGCCCTGCTTCATGCGTACGATGGTTTCGTAGCGTTCGGCGTCGGCATTCCAACGCATCGGTTGCCCCTCGGCGCGGTTTATAAACGAGCCCCGCAGTCGTATGGGTGCATCGGCAGGCACACGGTCGGGGGGAACGAACCGGAACTGCACATCCACATACGGACTTGACCGTTGCGGGTCGCCTAGATGACGCATGGCAGCCCGAATTACGGATTGCCCGTTGAGCACTTCCATCATACCGCTGTGCTCGCCAAGAAAACGCGCATTGTCTTCGCGAAGTGTAACCTGTGTGGGCCGTTGGCTTCGGTCGGTGCGTTCGACGTTGCGACTGGTGCGCAAGCGACTAAGATCCAGTGTGATCGGAGCAGAAGTGGGGCGAAACGTGTGCGGGCGACGTAGCTCGAACTGTAAGTTCGGTTGCTCGCTTAGCAGAGGACGTTGGGCACATTGCGGGGCTTCGCTAAAATCGTTTCGTGCAAAGCACACGGTAAAGTTGAACGGGTTTCCACGCAAGTCAGACGGCGGTGTAAAGAGGAGCGAGGGCCGTTGATTGGGCCATCGTTGTCCCGGGCGGTTGTTGGCCTCGACATCGATGGTGCCTCGTGCCTGCTGCTCGGTTACATAAAACGCGCGTTCAAACAGGACATCATCGCGGCGCCCCTGCTCGGTGACGCGCATAATGTAGTTTCCACTTATCGTAAAATCGATGCTGTTATTCGGAAACTCGTATTCGTAGTGAACATAGGGGACCTCCGAATTACGGGAGCGACGGTAGTTGAGTACCGAGTCGTGGTCAAACCGCTGCATGTACTGAGACGGAGTCAGGTCGCGGTTCCACTGCTGATCGGCGTGAAAAAAGTAGACACTCAGCGGACGTCCGTCCTCGGTCAATAGGTCAAATTCGAGGGTGAGTTGGTCGTCGGAGTTCAAGCGTATAATGGGAAAGGCACGCTCGTCGCTACCCTCGTACAACTGAATAGTTTGAACAGTTGAATCAGGATCGGCTACGATCGCTTGTGGAGCCGGGGCCTCTTGAAGCTCTCCTTCCGTATGGGCTTCATCACTGCTGCTACAGCCGGTAAGTACGGCTCCAAGAAGAAGGAGCAGTCCTACAGCGTGTATAACCCAGCACGGACGGCGGTATGGTGGACGACTGGAGGGGGCGTTTGACGAGCACGAGTTGGTGCAGCAATGCATGGAGGCAGGCAGTAGCCGGAAAAAGGGGGACTAGCAGCAGTTCATGCATGCCAAGTCGCACGTACACATGCTACAACGAGAGGTAAAAGTCGATGTTCAGGGGCTCATCTACGACGCATCGGACGTAGCACACGGGCTGCTGGCAATTTCGCTGTGCTGATGCCAATAGGCTTCCTTCGCTGTGTACTGAAGAGGCTTTATGAGAGGGCGTGCCTGCAAGCGAGCGGCATCGTCGTGGGCCGCGCAGGCGTGCTGATGAAGAGCAGTCCAGTCGCGCTGTTGGTTGGCTGCCTCTACGCGACTAAGCAAAAGCCGCAGGTGCAGTGTGTTGCGCCATCCGCGTGGCAGAGAAGCCGCTTCAAGACGATCTAGGAGTGTGGTGTACGCATCGTCGAAATCCGTGTCAGAGGCGTTGAGGGCATGCTCCACATCCTGAAGCATGCGGCTCCAGGTTGAAGGAGACGCGTCTGGTGGCGAGCCATTAGACGCATCGGTGGCTCGTGCAATCCAGCGTGCGCGTGCTTCGACATCAGAACGTGGTGTAGACGCCCAGGCTGCTTTGAAGCGGAGTTCTGCTTTGGGGAAATCAGACTGTTGAAGCGCTGCGCGCCCGGCAAGTCCCCAATCAGAGGCCGTCCATGTTGTTGAGTCACCGAGGGCCTTGTGTGCAGCCTCAGGAGCGTGTTGTGTTAGATGAAGCGCTGCCAACTGGCGCTGTGCCTGCGGAAAGTCTGGGCGTTCGCTTAGCGCTTCGTGAAGGGCTGTGCGGGCAGCGGTGGTATCCCCCTCGGCCAGGGCTATTTGGGCGGTTCGGTACTGAGCCTGGGCGGGCGGCGGTTCGTAGGGACAGGGCAGTTCAAAGAAACTGGGGATGCGAAAGCGGCGCTGGGCTACAGGCCGTGCCTCGGCATGCATCACGCGTGTGGTCGATAGATGCTCTATCCACCGCGTCGTGAGCGTCTCCATCGAACAGCTCGTAGCTTGTTCGAGGGTGCCCCAGGCATAAGCCTCCGCGATCGCAGGATGTCCATGTTCGGCAGCCACCGAGCCTACAAACGAGCCAAAGACCGTGTACGATACGCCCGCCCGCTGGCTCCAAAAGCCCCACGGGCTCCATTGCTGTTGCAGGGCATCGGCCCGGTTCGGGAGGTCGCCAGGAGGTGTCATGGCCAGTACCTGGTCGTTGGGAGAGGGCTGGCGCGTGGGGGCTTCAAGGGCCACTGCCCATCCTTCAACCAATCCGACAAGCCACGACGCATTGATAACGGGGAGGCCGTAGGGACGCGTCATCAGATGCGCTAGCTCATGGGGTAATGAGGCCGTATTGCGCGAAAGCAGGTGGGTTTGCGGTGGATTCAGCCATACGGGGGCTATGCTGGTGGCATGAGCGCCTGTGAGGCGGGCGCGCGTCTCGGCATCAGGGTACAGGTACACGTGGATTCCGGTGGGGGCTTCCGACCCGGCGTTTAGATCATGTATCAGCCGGGCGCGTTCAAACTCCAGTTCGTCCCCGATACGGACGGCCTCTAGCGAGTCGAGGTCGTCGTGGGCATAGTGAAGGTCGAAGTGGGCAGTGGTATGTGTTTGATCCAGTTCGCGCTGGAGCGTCTGCGAGGTTGTATTGATGTGCAACTCTCCTGCAAACAGGTAGGCGGCAGCCAATGCAAACGCGGTGGCGGCTCCGACGGGGCCCGACCACACGCCCCATCCGTAGCGTACGGCATGGCCACGTGCCCACAGCAGTCCAATCCACAGCAGCGTAACGCCTCGAAAGGCAACGAGGCCAGGTCGAAAAGGCAAGAAGCGGTCGTAAATGGGGGCAAGGACGCCTCCAAATACATGGTTGTATGTATAAAACTGCGGGTGGAGCCCGAGATCATAGAGCGGTCCTGCCAGCACGATGAATACGCCCAGTCCCGTAAGTTTCCATCCTGCATAGCGCGATGATCGGCTGGTAAGCCAGTAGGCTACGGCGGTAGCAAAAAGCGCCGAGCTAACCGGGTACAGCAAGAAATAGCCGAATCCGGCAAGCAGGTCGCAGTGCGTACGCCAGAGACCGGGTAGCAAAAGACCGATCAGTGGAATACTCAGCAGTGGCAGATGACTCCACAAAGCACGTGACAACGAGGCCTGCGGATGGCTTTGAAAGTATTGAACTGACACCCACCCGCTGCCAAAAAAGGCTACGACAGCAAGAGGCAACGCTGCCGGATAGTGCAGCGTGGCGAGTGGAGGGACAGTCCAGCTAAGCAGGGCGGTGGCGCCATACAGAAACCCAAGAATCCAGCGATTCATGCAAAAAGCAGCCAGCCACGAGAGAAATAGGTAAAGATCGAATCGCGCAGAGCGCGTCAGATCAGGTCAAAGGTAATGCCAACCGAAAGGACCTCTTTTATCTGGACGGCATTGCTCACGTTTTCATTGTATAGCGCAACAAACTCCAGTTCGGTGTTAAGCCAATTGTTTATGCGCATGGAGAGCGTGTTTTCCCACGTAACGTCTGGGGGAGATTCAAGCTCGTTCGCCGAAAAGAAGACGTTGAGGGTAGAGCGCAGTCGTACGCTATCCATGAGCCGCACATCCACAATGTTGTTGATTTCGCCTCCTGCCTCAAACCTTAGCAGGCGGTTTTCGTCTACGTCATAAAGTTCGCGTAGCTCTCGGTCACCGACAATGGTTTGTTTGGTGGCGCCGCCAAATCGAATTGTATACCACTCTGCCGGGTCGTAGGTAAGTCCGAGCGACTGGGTAAAAAATGCTGGAGACAGAAAGTTTGATACAAGAACAGGCGGCTCGCGGTCGTCGTCGTCAAAAGGGTTCGAACTGAAGTTAAAGCCTTTTGCAAACTGTGTACGGAGTGCCGATGCAAATGTGGGATTGAAGTCCTGAAAAAAGTCGTCTCCAATGTAGCGCAGCCCCATGCGAAGCCGGATAATATCCTCAGACTTACGGAAAGCCTCGTCTTCCTGGTTTACAAAGCCGATGCGAAAGCGACTTTCATAGAGCTGGGCGAGGCGTTCTGTAGCGCGTTGTGCCTGTCCGTCTATCGAAGCCGTCACCGAAATAGTGCTTACACCGCCTTCTTGCCAGTTGCGATATGCGGCTTGCGATCCAGAAAAGCGTGTTTCCAAGTCGTAGGTCCACGGGTGAGGTTCGTCTTCGTCTGGTGGAGTTGGCTCACTCGGCGGGCTCGGCATATTTTGTCCCACCGCAGAGGTAGACGTGTCTAGTGGCAAAAGTGGAATGGCGAATAGCATCAGTGTAAGGGCCGATGCCACAAGAGTACGTAGATAACCGGTCATATAAGACGTTGGAATGATTTGGAAACCGTGGAAACCCAATAAGGCCGTAGGAGGCACTATTGACACGAATTGATACACGCACGTGTCAATGTAACAAAAAAACAAGGGCTATGCCAACAGCGGCATAGCCCTTGTTTCACACTAGATACATTGCCTGCGAAGACGCATGCAACGTACAATCTCTAGCTTTACAGTTCTTCGTTTTTGATCGTCTGAATTTCCTGACGAATTTCGTGTGCCAGCTTCTTCAACTCCATCATGCTTTTGCGGGCACGAGTACCGGCAGCTTTATTTTCCTTCTCATAGAACTTCATGAGGTCCTCTTCTGCGTCTTCGATGAGGCCGGTGAGTTGGCTGTAGCGTTCTTCGAACTTGCTCATAGGAGCGTAGGGTTTGTGAAATAAGGAACGGCTGTTTAGAGCGAACAAACATAAAACGCCCTTTAGCGGCATTCAAGCCCTTATTCCAACTATATGGACGTTTCGGCGACCTTTAGCCGCAATTTACCGAAAGGTTCAAGCCGAAGCCACGATACGAGTCCCTTTAGGACGATCGCCTTGAAAAAATCCACGCAGGTTGGTAACGAGCAAAGGGATGTGCGCGTCTATCAGATAGGGGGCAAGGTTGGGATGTGGGAGCGCAGTATCTGCCAATTCGGTGTACGCAACGCTATCGGCTACGGATGCGTCGTCTTCAGAGATACCAGGGGTGTCGTCATCGCTGAATACGACAACCTGCACGTGCTCGTCGGCAATTTGTTGACTGGCAAAGTATGTGGCTAGTGCTTTTGTGGCAGCGGGCAGGGGCACTTCTTCGGCGATGCCATCGTCCTTTTGACTCGGCACCAGCGCCGACACCACTGCAATGACGTGTTGCTTGAGCAAGGCATCGAGCCAGCCCAAGTCATTTGCCGCTTCGATGTCACCGTCGTCGGTGCGATGCAGCAAGTGGCGGTCGGTCCCCTGAACGCCCACCGTGGGCACAACCTGATCGGTAAGAGCAGCCACAATAGATTGATTGGTCTCGCGCACATCACGCTCCAGAAGACGCCGCTGCTCATCGGTTTCTACCGGAAGCATCCCATTCTCGCGCTCAATGAACACCCCGTCAGATTCAAAGGTACGTTCCACTTTTTCGCTACTCCCATGCACAATGAGGGCGCGCCGGTGCCCCACGGGGTGCTCGTGGAAATGACGAGCAAGCTCTTCCAGAAAAAGCGGATCGCTTACGTGTTCGGTATCCAAATACAGAAGGTACAGCACCAAAAGAAAGCAGGTTAATTAGAGGAATGTGGCACAAGAGACGGGATCTGAACGAGTCGATTCCATAACGGTTCGTCGGGTTTTGCCACGCGAATGTGCAACATACGCAACCAACCGTGGGTGCAATGGGATGCCCATATGTGCCGGCCTCGGTGTGTGGTTTCGGTGTTGATCCAAGCCGTGCTATGTGTTTTCTTGTAGTATGGTGCCTGTAGGGCTGTGTCACAGGTCAATCTTCAGGTAACACATGGCCACCTAACGTACCGAGAATAACTCACAATCTTGTCATTGCGAGCGCAGCGACGCGCCCCGACTGCAGGGAGGAAGTACTCGTTCGCTAGCGCTCACAGCGCCACGTCGGTCGCAAGCTTCCTCCTCGC
>CAZZCI010000144.1:0-6602 GCA_964653015.1 uncultured Rhodothermales bacterium | reverse complement strand
TACATAAGCTCTCCAAAGCGCTCTATCCGATACCCCGGCGCACTCTCGCGGAGCACATCATGCAGGGCCTCTTCGGCCTCGTTGATGGCTCCCTGACCATGCTCGGCGATAATCTCATAGCGATTTACCAACACGAGGGCAAAGCCCATGGGCCGGTCCTCCATGTCTGCTTTGTCGACCTCCTCGGCAATAATTTCATTGCGCGGTCGCGGGCCGGGCCGTTCTACTTCATCAGAAGGCGGCTCTGACTCGGTTGACGGCGACGGACGTGAACTCGCATCTGACGACTGCTGTGGACGGTCGGGGGCAGGCTGCGCTGCTCCCTCTTCCGGTTCGTCTTGGTCTGCGTGAGAAGCCGACGCCGAAGCGGAATCAGACGAAGCAGTCACGGGCTCACGCAACGCGTCCGGATCGTAATTCAATATCTGCACCAACATATCAGCCCCCGACGCAATCAACGCCTTGGTACGCCGATGCTCTAACGGAATATCTGCAGGCGCATCAACCACTATAAAGTACGTCGTAGCCGCATCCGGACGGTAGCGAACCGGGGCAAATGCTATTTTGTCAATTGAAACAGGGCCATCGTAATAATTGAGGGCATTGCGCAGTTCAGGATGATTCCCTAACTGCTGCACGGTTACATCATTGCGCGACATGCCAGCCCCCAACAGCGGATACGGCGTTGAAAAACTGCCGTGATGCTGCACATGATTGCTTGCGCTATCGATGCCAGCAATGTCGTATTCGAGGGTCATCATCTCCTCTTGAACAAATAGCGCTACGGTGTGCGCCTGAAGAGTGTGGCGCAGCGCCTGCACTAGCGCCGTAACGCGTGGATTGTGAGGCGGAAGTTCCGACTGTTCCGCCCCCATACCGTCTGATGTAGAGTGAGATGGCGTCTCCGTTGATGCAACCTCGGCTGGGGGCGCCGACGATGATCCATTCGCCGAGGTTGAAGGGGAAGCGCCAGGAGATCTTGATTCCTCTGCCGCTGCAGAACCTGTTGGTGTTGGGTCGGATACGGGAGGCGGCTCCTCGTCCTCAGGAGAGGATACCGTTGGGTTTAGGTCCTCATCGGTCAGCTCAGCGGCTCCCTTTGGATGGGCACTCGATGAGTTCCAAAACCGATACAAACCAAGCCCTAATGCAATGCCTCCAACCCCACCTGCTACAGCGTACAATTGCGGCATCTCCCCCAGCCAAGCCAGAAGGACCACACATACGGCAAGTCCGATGAGCGCACGTATAATCATATAAAGAATGTGGCTGGCGTGGGGAGACAGCCTAGTAACCAATGAGAGGCAATGTCAAAAGTTATATGGAGACACCGGCAATGTCAATTATCAACTGTTTGCAGATGGCGTTTGATACCGGCAATTTGGTGAATTTATAGGAGACGCCCGCCTTGTATCGTCGGTTACGCTGTAGCGCGTGCATCGGGAATTGTTTTCGCTTTAGGAGGGTATGCCACAGAAGGCAAGGCAAAGTTGAGGGCTTCGGGGTTGGGTAAAGGATTCGGCTCGGCCCATGTGGTTCCATCATAGGTATTCATAATCACATAGTCGCCCGCTCGGCCCTCTACCCACGAACGGGTAAGAGGCACCTTTCCATAAGGAGTATCAAGTACATACGTGGGAATAGCAAATCCGGTTGTATGGCCTCGAAGGGCCTGCATAATCTGCATCCCGGTTTCAATGGATGTGCGCAAATGGCTTGTCCCCCCAATAACCTGTGCTTGATAGATATAGTAGGGACGCACGCGGCGTGCTACAAGTCCTTCACAGAGCGCTTTCATGGTGGCCACATCATCGTTGATGCCATTCATAAGCACGGTCTGGTTCCCCACAGGGATCCCGGCGTCCACCAACCGGTGCAGCGCGGCGGTAGCGTCTTCTGTCAACTCTTTAGGATGATTGAAATGCGTGTTCACCCACACTGGCGGATACGACGCCAGCAACTCGCACAACGCGTCGGTGATACGATACGGCAACTTCACCGGCATGCGCGTTCCAAATCGAATCAGTTCAACGTGGTCAATGGCATGCAGCCGCTCAAGCAACCACTCCAAATGAGCTTCATTGAAGGTAAGCGGATCGCCGCCGGTAAGCAATACATCGCGGATGGCAGGCGTGTTTGCAATGTAATCAATCGCCTCTTCCAGCTCGCCCGTGCGCAAGAAAAAATCGGCATCGCCCACCATGCGCTTGCGCAAGCAGAAGCGGCAGTACACGGCACATTCGGCGGTTACACAAAAGGCTACCCGGTCGGGATAGTTGTGCACCAGGTTTTTAACCGGCGAGTGGGCTACCTCTTGCAGCGGATCGAGATCATCAACCAGGGGATCATTCATCTCGTGGATGTGCGGCACCACCTGCCGACGCACCGGGCACTGCGGATCATCGGGATCCATGAGCGCGGCATAGTACGGGGTGATGTTCCACCGAAAAACCTCTTCAGTTTCGCGAATGCCTGCCTCCTCCTCGGCGGTAGGCGCAATCCACTCCCGCAGCGCCTCTACCGAATCGATGCGATGCTGCATCTGCCAGCGCCAGTCCGTCCACGATTCAGAATCGACATCACGATCTGGCATCACATCAGAAGCAAAGGAAGGCGAAGACATAAGCGGTGCGGGTAAGGGGGGCCAACAATATGGACAATCGTGCGCAGCGACTGAATAAACAGGTTTCTGAAGTGGGTTAGCGACGGGCCGCCGGCGCCGGGAGCACATCCAGTCGCCGCAATCCCTGCTCTAGCACCTCCGCTAAAAAGTCGGGATACGACCGGTTCATCAATTCAGCAATGATGGCGAAGGTGCCATCAGGCGCGAATGTGGGAAGCGGATTAATCTCCAGAAACTGCGGTTGTCCTGCTGCATCTACCCGAAAGTCGAGCCGAGCCACATCGCGGCATTCCAGCTTTTGGTAGATGCCCAGGGCGGCTGCCTCTAACCGGGCTTCCAGCGGCTCCGACAGCGTGCCACGCAGTTCGTACGTCCAATCACGACCTGGACCGCCGCGACGTTCCAACGCATGAACGCCAATACCCGTGTCGGGCTCAATCGCCCGCTGCAAGACAGGCAGTGCTTTGGGAGGCTGGTTGCCCACCACGGCCACGGTAAACTCGCCGCCCTCTACAAATGCCTCCACAATCACATCTTGCTGATACATCGTGGTTTGGCGATCGACCTCATCGCGCAACGCGGCCATTGATGTGACCTTGCTGGTAGGCATGATGCCCTTAGAGGTGCCTTCGTGGCGCGGTTTCACGAAAAGTGGAAACGGCGCCGGAAGCTGTTCATCGGTAACCTCCTCAGGCCCAGAGAAGACGGTCCAGGCAGGCGTAGACCACCCGGCACGTACCACCAGATCTTTGGTCCACGCTTTATCGAGCGTAAGCGACAGGGTGAGCGCATCGGAGCCCCACTGCGGAATCTCGGCCAGTTCCAGCAAGATCGGCGCGTGCGCTTCCCGATTGCGGGTGCCGTTCCCCTCGGCAATGGTAAGCGCCGCATCTAACGAGAGCCCCGTGCACAGCGCCTGCTGCAAGTCGCGCGCCGTGCCCACGCGCACCGGATGCGCTCCGCATCGCTCAAGCGCGCTGGCGAGCACGTCAACCGTTTCCATTGGCTCAAACTCGGCATCGGCATCCGGCGGATCATCGTCAGACCACACATACGACGCGAATACGTCATAGATCAAACCAACACGGGGCGGGGCAGCCATGAGAATAGCAACATGAACGGGAGCAGGGCGTGTGCAGAAATGATATTGGTAGATGGACACGGAGTTGCAGCCCGTTCTCTACTCTGCCGCATATAGATTTCGGCTTTTTCCTTCCTTGACGCCTTTCTATTCAATGCCGCACGCAACCCAGCAGGCGTTTCTGATTCGTGTTTCAGGCGAGACGGTCCACGGACTTGCGGCGCTTAACGAAGCGCTGGATGATGGTGCCCGCGTGGTGCACACAACTGCACTGGGCGGCGGGCATGCTACCGATGTAGCAGCACTTGTTGTCGTAGAGCAATCTGCAAACGCAGCGTCTGCGATGCCCGTACAGGCCGAACGTGAGCCTCTGCCCTCTGAACAGAACGACCCCGTGTCGCCCGACAGTCCAGTCGAAGGCGACGGCGCCCCGCCCGATACCGATCCAGATGTGGAGCCCCCACGACGATAGCCAAACGAGCCGGACGCCTTTATCTTGCGAATCAGTCCTCCATTCTGGTTGCATATTACACACCGGCTTTCTACCATGTAAAAGCGCTACCAACGTGCTTACCCGCTCTCCGACCTTTCTCGTTGGTTGTGCATCGGCGTATATTCCCCCATTGTTTTACAAGGCCATATCCAATTATGAACCACCGTGTACTCCCTGATTATGGGCTGATGCTCCGCGCAGGCGGACTGGCTATTCTTTGGGCCGCCCTCCTTTGGATGAACCCGCTCCAGAACGCATCCGCACAGGGCTTTGGCGTCTATGAGCAAGGCACCTGCGCCATGGCCCGCGCCGGCACGGGTGTGGCCGACTCGTGCAACGACGCATCGGGCATTTTCTACAACCCGGCTCTGCTCGCTGGCTCCGAAGGCTGGACCATCAGCGGCGGGGCTACGCTCATTGCTGCGGGCGGCTCCTTCACGGATGACATCACCGGGCGAACCACCGACCTGCAGAACAGCCCCATTCCGGTACCACACCTGTATGCGTCGTACGGCTTTAGTCCGGAGTGGGCGGTTGGTCTGGGCGTGTACGTGCCGTACGGGCTGGCCACAGAGTGGGACCGCAGCTTCGACGGGGCTTTCGAAGGATACGACAATAGTGTCGAATCCATTTATATTCAGCCCACGGTGTCGTATCAGTTTGATGACCGCATCTCCATTGGCGGCGGGCCCATCATGGTTATTGGCGCGGTAGAGCTCAATCAGCTTGTCGACCTTTCCAGTCAGGAGTTGGGGGATTCAGGCATCACCTTTGGCCAACTCGGCGTGCCCTTCCACACGGCCTTTGCCGACTCGCAGCTTGAGGGGTCAGGAACCATTGGGTTTGGCGGACACTTTGGCATCAAGTATAAAGTGACCGACCGCATCCGCCTGGGGGGACGCATGCTGTTTCCGGTTCAACTCGACTACGAGGGGGATGCGACTTTCGACCAAATTGAGACGGGGTTGCCTCTCACCGAGCAATTCCGCAACATCATTGGACTTCCCGGAGGCGCGTTCCCGGGTATCGACAATCCCACACTTGATGACTTCCTGGGCGGGGAGAGTCCGCTGGTAGCCGGTCCGTTTGCTGACGGCGCTGCCCTGAGCGACCAATCGCTCGAAACATCACTTACGATGCCTGCGCAGGTCGTCTTAGGAGTCAGTGTGGATGTAACCGAGCGCCTTACGGTGCTGGCTGACTATCAGTGGACGCAGTGGTCGAGTTTCGACGAGATCGTGCTTGAGTTTGAAAACCAGGACGAGCCGGTGATCCGTCAGGAGAATTACGACGACACCAACGCGATTCGTTTGGGAGCCGAGTATCAGTTGGCCGATGCCTGGATGCTGCGTGGCGGCTATCTCTTCAACCAAGCCGCTGCCCCCGATGAGGTGGTCACGCCGCTCCTCCCTGAAAACGACCGCAACCACATTACGGTGGGTGTAGGCTGGCAAGCCTCCGACATGCTGCGCCTGGATGCCTCCTATCAATACCTCGGCCAAAACGATCGCCGAGGGCGCACGCGTGGACTTGCTGAAGGTCGCCCCGACACCAACGGCCTGTATAGCTTCGACGCGCATCTCGTTGGCCTCACTTTCGCCCTCTCGCTGTAACCTATAGCCTCTGTCTCCCATGATTGATTTTCAACGCGCTTCCTATTCAACGCTGCTTGGCATGCTGCTCGCCGCTGTTCTGGTTTTTACCGGCTGCGATGACGACAGCCTTACGCCTCCCCCTGTTGAAGACGACCTGTTTGCCCGCTACGTATCGCTGGGCAACAGCATCACCGCCGGCTTCCAATCCAACGGCATCTCAAAGGCTACCCAGGAGGATGCCTATCCTGTGATGTTGGCCGAAAAGATGGGCACGCCATTCGACATTCCAAGCCTCGCGGGCAATGGATGTCCGCCTCCCATCATTGATCCGATTACCGGCGAACGCACAGGCGATGTAGAGTGCGCTCTGCGCGAAACGCCGCTGCCTACGCGTCTCAACAACGTTGCGGTGCCGGGCTCGGCAGTTATTGACCTGACCAACAACTTCGACGCGGCCAGCAATATCAACGAGCTCACGCAGTTCTTCCTGGGCGGACGCACGCAGGTGGAGGCGGCCCTGGCTGCCGAGCCGACATTCGTAAGCATCTGGAGCGGCAACAACGACGTACTACCTACAGCACTGTCGGGCATCGTAACCGATGACAACCTCACCTCTACCGCTGACTTCGAGGCCCGCTACACGGAGGCATTGGATGCGCTCGAAGAGAGCGGTGTAGAAGGCGGTATCTTGTACGGCGTAGCGGATGTGACGCTGATCCCCCACTTCTCGGTAGGGGCCGCGTATGCCCAGGCTGAGGATCAAATCAATGCGTTTGGCGACTCTGAAAGCCCAGCCTGGGGCTCGTTTAC
>CAZZCI010000143.1:2245-6655 GCA_964653015.1 uncultured Rhodothermales bacterium | reverse complement strand
ACCGATATCTCAATGGCTCACCGTATGCAACGATTTGTCGAGGCGCTGCAACTGCGTATTATAAAGCGCCTGCAAGGGTATGAGTCTGAGGCACGCTTTCAGGTGGATACATGGGAACGTCCGGGCGGGGGCGGCGGCCGCACAGCTGTGATTGAGGGTGGCGAAGTCTTTGAGAAGGGAGGCGTGAACACCTCCGCGGTGCATGGCGAGTTGCCGCCCCGAATGGCTAAGGCGTTGGAAGTGGACCAGGCGCCCTTTTTTGCTACAGGTCTTTCATTGGTGGTACATCCCCGCTCGCCGTACGTACCCACGGTGCACGCCAACTTTCGGTACTTTGCGTTGGGCGACGACCTGACGAACCCTGACGACCAATGGTTCGGGGGCGGTGCCGACCTGACGCCGTACTACCCCACGCTACACGACGCCAAGCACTTTCACCGCGTGTGGAAAACGGTGTGCGACAACCACGATAGCGTAGCTGATTACGCGGCGTTCAAAAAGAAGTGCGATGAGTACTTCTACCTGTCACACCGTAACGAGGCGCGCGGTATTGGTGGGATCTTTTACGACTATCTGCGAGATGAGCCGGAGCGCACCTTCCATTTCAGCCGCGACGCCGGACGCGCGTTTCTGCGGTCGTACCTGCCGATCCTGGAGCGCCACAACGACCGTCCGTACGGCGAACGGGAGCGTCGTTATCAGACGCACCGACGGGGCCGCTATGTGGAGTTCAATCTGCTGTTTGACCGTGGCACCAAGTTCGGCATCGAAACAGACGGACGCACGGAAAGCATCCTGATGAGTTTGCCTCCAGAAGTGAATTGGAGCTACGACTGGTCGCCCGAGTCCGATACGCCCGAGGCGCGGGCGCAGTGGTTCTTCACGGCACGCGACTGGCTAACGCTGGACGATGAGGCGGCTCCGCGTGTCATCGAAACGGCATAGCACTCGCTACCGACCGAGGTGCCTCATGTGACGATCATCCTCATTCTGAGGGCTTCTCGTCGTCAAGTACAATCTCCTTGCGCAGGCGAGCTACCGGGATACCGAGTTGCTTACGGTACTTCGACACGGTGCGTCGTGCAATTTTGAACCCTCGCTCTTCCAGCTTATCGGCCAAGGCTTGGTCCGACATCGGATCGGTCTTGTCTTCGTTGTCAACGATTTGTGCCAGAATGGCTTTGACCTCTTTGTTCGATACCTCTTCCCCGTCTACTGTCTCCAAGCCCTCCGAAAAGAAGTACTTGAGCTCATAGACACCAAACTCTGTTTGCACGTACTTACCGTTTACCACACGGCTTACTGTAGAGATGTCCATGTCAATGATATCGGCCACATCCTGCAAAATCATGGGCTTGAGATGCCCTTCGCCGTAGCGGAAAAAATCCTCTTGTAGTTGCACAATGGCATCCATGACGAGTGTCATGGTGTGGCGTCGTTGATTGATGGAGTTGATGAACCAGCGGGCCGACTCGAACTTGTTTTTAAGAAAGTCTTTCGCATCCTCATCGACGCTAGAGTCCGACTCATCACTTTTCTTGTCAGCACGCATCTTTTCAAGCATGCGGCGGTAGTGGCGTGAGATGCGCAGATCCGGGGCGTTCTGCCCGTTGAGGGTGATGATGAACTCACGATCTACATATCGGACGGTAAAGTCGGGTGTAATGTAGTTGGTCTCCTCGGAGAAAGTGCCTTCGCCAGGCTTGGGGTCGAGGCGCTGTTGGATCAGGTCGAACGCGGTTTTGAGGCGTCGATCATCGACCTCCATCCGGTTCTTGAGCTTCTTAAAGTGCTTCATGGTGAACGCCTTGTAGTGCGACTCCAGCATTTCAATAGCCAGGTCACGCCCTTCCACATCGGGGTTCATACGGCGAAGCTGGATGAGCAAGCACTCTTGCAAGTCGCGTGCAGCAATACCCGCCGGATCCAGCGACTGCACCTGTTGAAGTACATCTTCAACCTCTGCTTCGGTGACTTCGGTGTTGTGATTAAAGAGAATGTCGTCGATAATCGAAGCCACCTCGCGACGCAAATACCCGTCCTCATCAATCGACCCTACGATCTGGTCGGCAATGAGTTGGTCCTTTTTATCAAGGTTCAGAAGCGACAATTGCTCGTTCAACTCCTCGGCCAAGGATGTAGACGCCCGCATCTGACGGCGGTACTCGTCATCTTCATCGCTGTGTCCGGGGCCGGCCTTGTACCCATAAAGGTCGTCGGGGCTATTCAGCAGCTCATCAAGATCGAACTCGTCCTCATCATCTGTTTCGAGCTCGTTTTCCATTTCCTGCTCAGTCTCGGCGTCCTCCCGCTGTTCAAGCGCTTCGTCATCAACGCCTTCCTCAAGCAAGGGATTTTCCGAGAGCTCGTCTTTGATGCGTTGCTCCAAATCGAGCGTGTTCAGCTGCAGCAGCTTGATGTATTGGATTTGCTGCGGCGATAGCTTTTGCTGGAGCTCTTGTTTCTGATGAAGTTCAAGCATGGCAATACAGCGGCTAAACAACAGTCAGTGCGCCCCTATAGCGATGAACGACGCACGCAAAAATCATTCCTTCGGGTGCATACCATTATAAGGAATGTAACGGCCAAGGTCAACGTAGAGCATGACGCGCGATGCACTTTATTTCAGTCCTGTCACAGCTCAGCCTTCGCTCAGCATAACATATCTTTTGAAGGGGGCAGAGCTTGACATGAGCCATGGGCCTATCATTATCATTCAGGTGGGATATGGCATTGCGTGTACAATAACGCCCCTGCAACACCTCTTTTTACGTGTCTTGGACTCATAAGATCGATGTTAGAATCGCTGCATCACTGAAACTATGTGCCCCTTTTTGCCTTTGGAGCATGAACCATGTATCAAAAAAACACATGTCCTATGGCATTTGTTGGCATTGACCTCGGTACGACCACATCTGAAATTGCAATCTTCGATAAAAAAGAGGGGCCGCGTCTTCTCAAAGATGCACGCGGCCACGCCATAGTCGATTCCTACTTTGGCTTCGACCGCAAAACAAACCAACCGATTGTTGGAGAGGGGGTTAAGTCTATTGCGCAGTCTGACCCCGAACTGGTGGTTGAGCAAGTCAAGCGACACATGCGTAAGGATATTGAGTTTACTCTGGGGGACTATCAATTTACGCCTGCTGAGATTTCGGCGCAGATCCTAACCCATCTAAAAGAGAGTGCTGAGCAGCAACTCGATGAACCCGTGGACCGGTGTGTCATTACCGTGCCAGCCAATTTTCCGGATCCTGCGCGACGCGCTACAAAACAAGCGGGAGAAATTGCTGGCATGCGCGTAGAGCGCATTATCAACGAACCTACGGCAGCGGCCTTGGCCTACGGGTTCAATGAAAACATTGATGACGAAACCATCCTCGTCTACGATTTTGGGGGTGGCACCTTCGATGTGTCCATTGTGGAGTATCAGGGCACGGTGGTGGATGTAAAAGCGTCATCGGGTGATACAGAGCTTGGGGGCAAAGATCTTGACCGAGTGCTTATGGAGCATGTCACCCTGCAGTTCGAGGATGAGCATGGGGTCGAGATTGTGAAAGACTCCAGCAACTACTACCGCCTTCTTTTCGCATGCGAGGCTGTGAAGAAAGACTTGAGCGTAAGCAAGCATGCGACAGTCAATATCCCGTATTTCATGGTGCAAGATGGCGAGCCCATTAATCTACAGGTAGATGTGCGGCGTAGCACCTTCGAATCCCTCATTCGTCCGATTGTCGAGCAAACGGAAACGGCTATTCACAAAGCGCTTGACGATGCGCAAATGACGCCGAATGACATTGACCGCGTGCTGATGGTGGGCGGTACCAGTCGGATTCCATACGTTCAGCAGTTTGTGGAGCGTATCATGGGAATCCCACCGCATAAGCAGATCGACCCGGATAAGGTCATTGCGCTTGGCGCTGCGGTGCAAACCGCAATGATTGATGGTCTGATCGATCATACAATCCAAGATGTATGTCCGCTTTCGCTGGGCACCGTGGTCGTTCGAAATCACTATGGCGAATATGTGGACGGACAATACTCGGAAATTATTCCTACAAACAGTAAGGTGTCAGAAGAGCACACCCGTGTGTATACACCCGCTGCACGGGGACAGTCTTCGGTAACCCTCCGTGTGTACCAGCGCGACTCGCAGTCTGGTTCGATACAGGCGGAAGTTGATGAGGAGCCAAACACCGAGGAGGGGTTTACACGCTTAGCAGAGCAGACCATTGATCTTCCCGAATCAGCCTCCTCGAACGATATCGAGGTAGGCTATGTCTACAATCCAAACGGAATGCTTGATATCTCGGTGCGCTTTCCGGATGCCGATACCGAGCACACGTTTCAGGCGCATGCTGGGCTGGATGATGAAGCCATTGCCCGGTCGCGTCGCAAGGTGCAAACCAG
>CAZZCI010000143.1:0-2145 GCA_964653015.1 uncultured Rhodothermales bacterium | reverse complement strand
AAATTAGAAAATCGAAACAGCCTCTAACACCAATCTTCGCACGTAGATTGCAGGAACCACCGTTCGCACAGAAACAACCCTCAAAAGGGGACGTTACGATCTCCTACCGGGTCGTAGTGCATGCCTGGTTCTCAACGTGTTACTGAACACTTTGGGGTGGCTGCAGAGCCGCCCTTTTTTGTTGCCCGGTTGCCTCGTAGGGCCGCCGCAAAGCCAATAGCATACAGGCTTTGCCCTCTGAAATTGCTTGCGAACGTGCGTTTACACTCATGCCAACGTCCTCTTCTACCTTAGAGCAAACCATCCGCGAGGTGGTGAATGCCGTAGTGCGCTCGACCGACTACTTTCTCGTTGATGTAGATATTCGGGGGCATGAAGGCACCCGTGTGATTGAAATCTTCGTAGATGGAGACGATGGGATTGGGCACGACGATCTTGCCGCAATCAGTCGCGATGTAGGATTTGAACTTGAGGTCAACGACCTTGTGAAAGGCGGCTACACGCTTGATGTGTCTTCGCCAGGCATAAAGCGCCCGCTTACGTCGCCACGCCAGTATCGAAAGAACGTAGGACGGTCGTTGCGCATTAAGTACGAAGACCCCGACGACGGATCCACACAGTATGAGGTGGTAACGCTTGTAGAGGCTACCGACACGGACGCGCGTATCGAATTGCCTTCAGGCGAGACATGCACACTGCCGTACGAGTCGATCGAACGCGCTAAAATTGAGCTCCCCTGGTAACCGCTCCCTCCTCACGCAACCGCACAACCATTTATGCGAAGCGCCGATCTCGTTTCTTCATTTGGAGAAATTGCTCGCGTCAAAGACATTGACCGGGCCACATTGCAGATTATCGTCGAAGATGTAATCAAGGCGATGATTCGGAAGCGGTATGGGGCCGATGAAGCCTTCGAGATCATCTTTAACCCCAATCAGGGGGATATCCAGGTGCTCCACATCCAAGAGGTGGTAGACAACTGGTCGCTTGTCGATCCGGTGACTGAAATTGAAATCAATGATGCCCACGAGATCGATCCTGACCTGGAGGTGGGCGACGAAGTGGCCAGCGAAATGGAGATTGCTGACTTTGGCCGCCGCGCTGTGATGACGGCTCGCCAAACATTTCAGCAGCGCATTCGCGATATTGAAAAAGACCAGATCTACAACGATTATTCGAAACGGATCGGCGAAATTGTGGTGGGTGAGATTCGCCAGGTGCGTGGCTACGAAACACTCCTCGTTCATGAGGACGAAGTTGAGATGTCGCTGCCCCGTCAAGAACAGATTCCTGAAGACCATTACCGCAAGGGCGACATGTTGCGCGCTGTGGTGAAAGAGGTGCGCCGCGATACCGGGAGCGATCCACAAGTTATTGTGAGCCGCACCGATCCCACGTTCATGGAGCGGCTTTTTGAGCTAGAGGTGCCTGAAGTGTACGACGGCATCGTTGAGATCAAAAAAATTGCTCGGATTCCGGGCGATCGCGCCAAAGTGGCCGTTGCCAGTCACGACGAACGAGTGGACCCTGTGGGCGCATGCGTTGGGGTGAAAGGCGTTCGTATCCATGCGGTAGTGCGCGAGCTGGCCGATGAAAACATTGATGTGCTCGAATGGTCTGACGACCCCCAAACGTTCATTAAGCGCGCCCTCTCGCCTGCCGAGCCTGTCAGCGTGAAAATTAATGAAGATGCCGATCCGCCACGGGCCCGAGCCGAGGTGGCCGCCGATGAGGTCAGCCAGGCCATTGGGCGGAAGGGCGTCAATATTAAGTTGGCCGTGAAGCTAACGGGGTACGAGATTGATGTGTACCGCGAGATTCCTGCTGATGAAGAGGATATCGAGATTGAGGAGTTCGCTGACGAACTTGATGGCGAGGTGGTCAAGCAGCTCCGTGAGATCGGATGCGACACCGGAAAAGCCGTACTGGAGCTCTCCTCTGCGGCCTTGGCCCGGCGCACCGGCATGGATCGTGATACCGCTGCCCATGTTATCGATGTGATTCGCACCGAGTTTGAGCGCGGACCCACCGTATCCGACTTTCTTGCTGAAGGAGCCTTTGAAGTGGAAGCCATGGGGCCCGGGCCTTCCGAGCGTAGCGCGCCTCCCGAGACGGCTACCGATGAGGACGCCGACGAAGCAGAAG
>CAZZCI010000142.1:5414-6675 GCA_964653015.1 uncultured Rhodothermales bacterium | reverse complement strand
CTCAAAGGACGCCTCGGACTCGAAACTGCACGCATTCCCCATGCCGATCGGCACGGACTGATGTGGCTGGAACGTGGACGGTTGGCTGTGGAGGCCGGGAATCTTGTGTTCACCACCGCCGGATTCTATGACATTGATGCGGGGGCCTACGACATCCCGTTTCAGCAGATCTCGAACCTGCTGCTTGGGCCGGGCACCGTCATTAGTCACGACGCGCTGCGCCTGCTGGCCCGTCAGCAAACCGGAGTGCTCGCGGTCGGATCGCGAGGCGTGCGGCTCTATGCGGCCAGCATGCCCTTTGGCCCCGACCGGGCAAAGCGTGCCCGCAACCATGCCGAACTGTGGGCCGATGAAGATACGCGCATCGATATCGCGCGGCACATGTACGCAATTCGAATGGGCGGGGAGCTCCCCAAGTATCACCGCGACCTCGACAGCCTGCGTGGCATGGAGGGCAGCCGCATGAAGAAAGTCTACCGCAATCTGGCCAACCAGCATGGCATTAACTGGGACGGACGTCAATACGATCGCCACGACCCTGACTCCGATGATGCCATCAACAAGGCGATCAACCACGCCTCCACCGCCATGTATGCCGCTGCGCGCGTGGCTGTAGCCGTAACAGGAGCCGTTCCGCAGCTTGGGTTCATCCACGAATCATCGGGACACGCCTTCGCGCTTGATATTGCCGACATGATGCGCAGCTCCGTCACGCTGCCCATTGCCTTTCGCGCCACGAAGCGGCATAACCAGCGCGGACGCCACAACATCGAGGCAACGACTCGTAAGCTGGCCGGACGCACGCTGCATAAAGACGATATTATTCCGACCATGATCGATCGTATCAAAGAGGTGCTCGATGTCGATGACCGTAGCCGTAACGCGTAACACCCCCGACCGCTTCGATGGCTTTCTGTGCTCGTGCATGCAAGCCGTAGCGCCCGGTGTGTACGTGGCCCCCCGCATGAAAAAAGCCGTCCGCGAACGCGTGTGGCGCGTGATGCTGGACTGGAATGAACTGTTGCCGGAAGATGCCGGGGTCGTATTCTTCTGGAAGAGCCGCAGTGCGCCCTCGGGACTGGCGATTCGTTTCCTGGGCTGGCCAAAGAAAGAGTTTGTGGAGGCGGAGGGCCTGTGGCTCACCGTACGCGACCTGACGGCGGCCCACCACGTCGATGAAATCATGGAGTTGGCTGATGTCGACGAACCCCCGATGGATGCCGACGACCCACGCCTGTGGCACGCGCCCGACGCCTCCGAC
>CAZZCI010000142.1:3023-5314 GCA_964653015.1 uncultured Rhodothermales bacterium | reverse complement strand
ACCCCCGATGGATGCCGACGACCCACGCCTGTGGCACGCGCCCGACGCCTCCGACACCGAAAACGAAGCATAAAATAGGTGGATGCGAAGAGGAGAGGCCCTATGGATGGTATGTGCCATCCTGGCAGCTTAGGGCATCTTGACAATGATTGGTTGATCTGTATACTCTACAACGGTGCCGCGCCCCGACATAGTGGCGCAGATGACTCCGCCCACGCGGAGATAGACCGGTGGCTGAACGTGGGGTTAGTCCTCGCCTCAATCAAACAGCGACGGTGCGTACTCGCGGCGCTTGAGCTCTTCGATAAGCTTGCGGTTCGCGCGGGGAAAGGCGTAGTCCGCCAGTTCGTCGACGGTCACCCACTGCATGGGCTGGTCGATCTCGGGGGTGGGGGTGCCGTCTACGATGCGGCAGGGATAGGCGTGCAGCGTGATCTTGAAGTGTGAGTAGGCGTGCTTCAGTGTGTAGAAGAGGCCGTCGGTCTCCACCGTGATGCCCAGCTCTTCCTGCAACTCACGCCGGCAGGCCGCATCGGGCGATTCGTCTTCTTCGCACTTCCCGCCCGGAAATTCCCACAAGCCCCCCAGCATGGCATCGTCGGGGCGGCGTTGGATGAGCAGTCGTCCCTCAGCGTCGAACACGAGTCCCACCGCGATGTCTTTGTGGGGAATCGGCGTACTCTCGGGCGTGACCGGGTAGTGCTCGGGAGTGTCCGTCTCCGCGGCCTCGCACACCGGCTTCAACACGCAGGAGTCGCAAGCGGGATTGCGCGGCGTGCAGACGGTAGCGCCCAGTTCCATCAGCGCCTGGTTGGCGTTGCCCGGGTCATCGGGATCGACGAGCGCATCGGCCAGGGCCTGCAGGCGGCGGCGCGTGGCGCTACGGGTGGAGTCGTCCTCGATCGCAAAGACGCGCGTAAGCACGCGGATCACGTTGCCGTCGAGCACGCCGTGGGCCTTCCCAAAAGCAATCGACGCCACCGCCGCTGCAGTATACGGCCCGATGCCCTTCAGCGATTTGAGTCCGTCGTAGGTGCCGGGCACCGTGCCGCCGTGCTCGCGCACCACCGTCTGTGCAGCCTCGTGCAGGTAGCGAGCCCGCGAGTAGTACCCGAGCCCCTCCCACTGCTGCAACACGGCATCCCGATCGGCCTCGGCCAGGTCGTGTACGGTCGGAAACGCCTCGGTAAATCGCTGATAGTACGGCTCCGCCTGATCGACGCGAGTTTGCTGTAGCATAATCTCCGACACCCAGATGCGATACGGATCATCGGTCTCGCGCCACGGCATCTCGCGCTTCACCTCGTGATACCAGTCGAGGAGTGCCTCGCGAAAACGGGTACGGTGGGCATCGGTGATTTCAGGAAGTTCGGAGGCAGACACAGAATGTTGGGGGATGTGCAATGGAGTTGAACAGCGAAGGTGGGGCTACGACGTGGCGGACAGATGCTCGGCGCGGGCCTCATCCCCCCAGAGCTCGTCGAGGCGGGCATCTCGACCACAGCCCTGACGGTAGCGGTTGTAGTGGCCGGGGTTCTTCTGGTAGAAGTTCTGGTGATACTCCTCGGCCGGATAGAACGCGTCGAACGATTCAACGGGTACGACCACCTCCTCATCGAAACGCTCCTGGATGGCGGCTTTGGTGGACTCCGCCAGATCGCGCTGCATGTCGTTGTGCGCAAAGATCACCGGCGCATAGATGGCGCCCCGGTCGCAGAACTGTCCGCCGTCGTCCAGCGGATCGATGTTGCGCCAGTAGATGTCCAGCAGCCTCTCGTAGCCAACCACCTCCGCATCGTAGATGACCTGCACGACTTCGATGTGTCCGGTGCCCCCGGCAGTGACATCGTCGTAGGACGGGTGCTCAACGTGTCCGCCTGAGAAGCCGGAGATGGTGGCTGCGACGCCCTCGACCTCATCGTAGGGCGGCTCCATGCACCAGAAGCAGCCCCCGCCAAACGTTGCCGTATCCGGCTCGGCCAGGGCGCTGATGTCTACGTCGGGCTCGTAGAGCGGCTCGGGATCGCCTGACTGGTTCGATCCAGAAGAGGCATCTGCGCAGCCGAGTAGCAGCGCTGTGCTTGCAATGAGCAGAGTGAGGAGAAGGCTTCGCATGGGGGGTGACAGGTTGTTGAGTGATGTAGAACGGACTCGATTGATTGCCCGGGATATCCGCTCCTGATCGCGGGCTGGGGAAATCCCAGAGCTGAGGACAAGCCGCTGAACACGAGTCGTCCTCTATCGCAGCTCTGGAAGCGATTCGTCTTCGGGGACGAAGGCCAGGGCCAGTC
>CAZZCI010000142.1:0-2923 GCA_964653015.1 uncultured Rhodothermales bacterium | reverse complement strand
CTCTATCGCAGCTCTGGAAGCGATTCGTCTTCGGGGACGAAGGCCAGGGCCAGTCCGTTGTTGCAGTAGCGGAGTCCGGTGGGGTCGGGGCCGTCCTCAAAGACGTGGCCCTGGTGGCCGCCGCAGCGCGCGCAGTGATACTCGGTGCGGATCATGCCGGCGCTGGTGTCGCGCTTGGTGCCCAGGCGTCCGTCGAGGGGAGCCCAGTAGCTGGGCCAGCCGGTGCCGCTCTCGTACATCGTGCTCGACGGAAAGAGCGGCAGGTGGCATGCCGCGCAGATGAATGTGCCCCGGCGGTCTTCGTTGAGCAGCGGACTACTGTAGCGCGGCTCGGTGCCCTCTTCAAACAGAATGTGATACGCATCATCTCCGACCAAATCACGCCATTCTTCTGCAGAACGGCGCGACGTGCCCACCTCGTCTACCGGCGGGTGGATATGCAGCGTATCGGCCTGAATGCCAGCGGTGGTTATGCGATCCTCGGGGGCTACCGGATCCACATGCAGCGTGTCGGAGGCGACGCCCGCCGCGGATTGCGACTGTCCATTGCGGCATCCAACCAGTACGGTGGGCGTTACGAGGGCGGCAGCAATGCCTTTCAGAAAAGTAGAACGCGTCATGGGATGCGCAGGTTAATCATTCGATTGGATGGTGACCTCCACAACGAGCGTATCGGCGGGAGATTGCACGTCGGGCACCACCGTGATGGGGTGCATGCCCGGATTGGTATGATGGGTGGGCCAGGTGAGCGAGCGGCCTGCTACGCCACTAAACGCCGGACCATCCACCAGACGGTAGGCGGCGACCTCGGAGTCGTTCAGGGTAGCCGGTAGCGTGGTGGTGAGCACTGCCCCGGCCTGTACCGTGCGTTCTATTGTATCTGTGGATGCAACACCCGTAACCGGTGCGGGGTTGACGGGCATGTAGGCACTACTCCAGAACAGGAGGCCTCCACAGCACACAGCAGCAATGGCAAAACGCAGCATAATATCAGCGCGGTGGATGAGCGGGGTACGCATCCGTCTATACTATGGCGTGGTCGTAGGGTTGCTGCTGACAAGCGCCGCGCTCGCAACGATTCCGTTGGCTGCGCAAGATGCAGCGGCTCCGGATACACTCGAAGCGTCGTGGATGCTCATGGTAGAGGGTGAGCCGGAGCCGTGGCCCGAGGTGGAAGCGCCTTCATCGCCCGACTCTTTGCAGCCTGTTGCAGAAACACTCGCATCACATTTCCACAAACAGGGCCATGTGTACGCCACCGTTGATTCGGCACACGTTCACGATACCGAAGCGCCGCCCTACGCCACCTTCTACGTGGATCCGGGTCCGCAAGTGACGTTGGCGGCGGTTGAACTGGAAGGCGCCGAAGCAGTCGACGAGGATCGGTTGCGCCGCGAGATGACGCTCCGCACGGACGCGCCGTTTCAGCGGGATCAGTTGGAGGCCGATCTTTGGGCATTGCGCAACACGTATCACGACGAAGGCTATCCGCTGGCGCAGGTGACCGTGGAGGCGGTGAATCCTGTTGAGCATGAGGCGGCGGGCGAGGCGGCTGTGGCCCTGCGCATCGCCATAGACGAAGGGCCAGCACTGTGGCTGAAATCTGTTGAACTGCAGGGGGCCGAGCGTACACGTCCGGCGTATGCCGCTCGGGCGGCGGGGCTGGCCCTTGATGCTCCCATGCCGGGGTACGATCCGGTTGCCATTCAGCAGGCGTTGCAAGATACAGGGCTCTTTACCCGAGTGGGGGAGCCGTCGCTGAGCATCTCCGAAGACGGCGGGGCAACGCTCACCATTCCGATTGAGGAGCAGCCTCCGGGCGTTTTTGATTTGGTGTTGGGTGTTCTGCCCGCTGGCGAGGAGGGCACCACCGAGTTCGTAGGAAGCGGACGGCTGGAGCTTGAGAATGTGTTTGGCGGCGGACGCGAGATCGACCTGATGTTGGATCAACGACCCGGCCAATCCAGTGCGGTGGATGTGGAGGGGCGTGATCCGTTTGTTATGGGGTGGCCGCTGGAGGCCGAGGTGGGCTTCGCGGGCACGCAGCGCGACTCCACCTACAGCGAACAGTTGTACCGAATTGGGGCCGGGTATCGGCTGGCGCGTGGATGGCAGATGCGAGTAACGGCCACCCGTGAGGTCACGCGCCCCGGGCCCCGCGGGCAGCGGCTGCAGAATGGAGAGCAGCGTGTGGCGCGTAGCACCAGTACTTTTCTTGGGGTAGGCGGACGGCTGGAGCGGCTGGATCAGCGTCGCAATCCACGGAGCGGACTGCACGTGGATGTGTTGATTGAGCAAGGCCGTCAGCAGCGCACCGCTCAGCGCGTTACAACGGCCGGGGATACCACCCGCACACGGCAAAGCGAGCAACGGCTCCGCGTAGAGGGGCAAACCCGTGTCTTCTGGCCGATGGGGCAACGCCAGGTCCTGGTGGGCGGCAGTGATGCGCGACTTCTGTTAGCCGACACCTATGACAGTAGCGATCTGTTTCGGCTGGGCGGCTTTGACTCGCTGCGAGGCTACGACGAAGATCGCTTTATCGGACGGTTTGTGGGGCGTGGGCTGCTCGAATATCGCCTCTTTGTGGACCGCACCTCGTATGTGTTTGCGTTTGTGGAGACCGGCTGGGTGGATCGTCCCGAAATTGAGGGGCGTGTCGGGGCCACATCGTATCATCCAAGTGGCGGCTTTGGCGCTGAACTACGCACCGGGCTCGGACGCGTGAACCTCAGCTATGCCCTCAATCCTGATGATGGGGGTCCGGCCAATGGGCGCGTACACCTGGGACTGGCGGTGCGGTTGTAGTGGGGGGTACAGAGTTTGGCACGGTTTCCGCCCCCTAACAATCAGGTGTGACAGAGCAGTAGTGTACCTGTTTAGCGTGGTACAATGGCCGCCCGGGATATCCGCCCCCCAGGAGTAC
>CAZZCI010000141.1:0-6677 GCA_964653015.1 uncultured Rhodothermales bacterium | reverse complement strand
ACGAGCCCGGAGGGCGACTGATGGAGCGAAGCGGAATAAGGGAGAGGGGGTTTGAACAAGACAAAACTGCGTTGCCCGATCATCCTATCATTTAGCGTTTATCCACTACCAGATTTCCTTAGCCCGCGAGATCAGGAGCGGATATCGCAGACGCTCATTGCCTCACGTCACGAAATATCGGGGGCTGACTCGGAGGAAGCAGACGGCTCGGCGTTGCCCACCGATCGGCCTTTCCACGACACATTGTGGGTCCAGTGATGCCATGCCGAATCCAACTGAATGAGAGCTCCCATCAGATATGACACAGGAGCAAGAAGCGAGATGCGAACCGAGATGCCATTCCAATAATCGGTAGCTGCTTTCAGCCCGAACACGCTCGCCCACAGCCAGGGCACTACCCAGGGCGCAACCACGAAGGTGAGGGTGTAAAACAGCCAGAGCGGCACAAAGGCCACAGGATGCCCTCCCATAAGCAGGTAGGCATTTTTGCGAAACCCGTGCCAGGCATCGCGGGTGGTGCGATACATGTAGACCGTCAGCTCCTGCCGCACATCCCAGAGATACGGCGTCACGCCATTGCGCTTCATGTAGCGCCCAATCTCCACATCTTCAAGCACTTTGTTGCGTACCTCGGCGTGCGGAGTGTACGTGTGATACGTCGCTGCATCGATCATCCAGAACTGCCCATTCAGCGCACTTAGGGAGGGCGACGCCCCCCACCGCACCAACGGCCACGGCAGTCCGGTGAGGATGGCATTGGGCACAAGGCTTACGATCCAGGCAGCCCCGCCTCGCAACAGCGGGAGCCCCGTCGCCAACGACCGTTCAGGACGCTGAGCAAACTGCCGGCTCCAGTGCTGCACGGCATTGGGGTCGTGCACCTCCGTGTCAGCATCCAGAAACACGTAGTAGTCGCCCGTAGCTTCTTGACTAAGGCGATGGAGCGCATGCGGCTTGCCCAGCCATCCTTCAGGGAGCGGCGTGCCCGCAACCAGATGCAAACGTGGATCGTCGAAGCTGCGCACCACCGCAGCGGTGTCATCGAGCGAGCGGTCGTCGTACACCCATATCTCAAGCGAAGCGTAGGTCTGAGCAAGCAATGAAGGCAACAGTCGCTTCAGGTTGCTAGCCTCGTTACGAGCGGGGATAAGCACGGATACCGTGGGCAACGAGGCCGACTCCGAAAACGGCGTGCGTGGCGGACGGGTTGTGCGCAGGTATACGAAATTGGCGATAAGCACAGCCACAACGAACACGTGGATGCCTACTACAACCGCCGCAAGAATGGACATGTATATCGGACGATAAGAGGGATTAAGTGAGAGCGCATGGATGTGACCGCGCACATGCAACGGTCCCGCTAACTATACACGGGGAGGCGACTCCAGAAACTGCTGATAGAGAGGCGGTAAATCGGCAGCTGCCAACTCTTGGTGAAGGGCCTCGGCCTCGGGCCCGTTGTCGGCTTCATTGAGAGCAACCCACTGCCAGATCATGGCTTCCTCCTTTGAGATGGCCGCTTCGTCGTGGGTTTCAAGCACCACACGCAACTGTTGAAACCGATCGGCAGCCATGTGCGGGTTGGAGCCCGCGATAGACGGTCGGTATAGCAGCGACTGCCCTTCGACAAGCAACACAAACGGATCGATTGGATCTTTCTCTTTGGCTTTATCCAGCAGGTTCAACGAACGCCGACCATACCGAATTGCGTTGAAGGCAGACGACTCGCCGGCCCGGTAGGCCCACAGCCCAGAAAGCAACGCCAACTCTTTCGCTGAAGCGTCTTCTAAATCACGCGGCAGGTCGTCTAAAATAGACGCATCCTCGGTGAGTGGGTAGAGCCGGTATCGATACAGCAGATTTCGGGTGCGATGGGTGTCTGCGTCTACCGTATTGAGCAATGACCGTAAACTCTCGGCATCCTTTTCAGCATAAAGTACTTGTGAGGTGTCGGGCATGGCGTCGGCATAGAGAACGGGGGGGAGCGTAAGAATGCTTACAGCGAGAAGCAATCCGCCAGCAAGCAGGTACCGGAGCCATGGCACAAGATACCATGCAGATGAGACGCTGTGAAAAGGAGGCATAAGCAACAACGGGCTACAAAAGGCGCTTGAAAAGGGGAGCCATCCAGGCCAGATTCCAACGGTCGGCTGGAGACGGTCGGCCACGCATCAACAGATGCGTGTTGGGGTCTGTTGTTTCGCGAAGCTGAGTCCACAACGCACGTAGCTCTGTTTCGATACAGCCTGGCTCCGTGTGATTCAAGTCAAAAACCGTTCCGCCGCGCATACGGGCGACAGGATACGGCCCGCCATCCCATGTAATGTGGAGTGCCATGGGCCAGAATTGAGTTGTCGGGTAGAGCCGGTGCAGCCGAGTAAAGCGTTCTTCGGGATACGGTCCAATCCCCACCTCAGGAGTCTGCAACGTGCCGCTCGGAAAATACACCAGTCCCGTGTTGGGCTGCTTCTGAAAGTAGCGTGCCGTACGACGCACTGTAGACGCTCGGGTGCGGGGATCATCGGCAGGAAACGGAAGGGCTCCTACAGGCGCAAAGATGGGAAACCGTCTCCATTCCTGCATCCACACAAGTCCGGGACGCTCCAGCATACGTAGCACATACCAAACCAGATGCGCATCATAAAAGTGATGATGGTTGGCGCATATGATCAGTGGACGGCCTTGGGGGAGCGCAGGGGGCCAGGCTCCGTGCCACACCACCCGATCGAATGAGCGGCGCATATCCCAACGCATCCAGGCCCCAATGAGCGCTGCGGCGAGGTTCTTCATGGAGATGATGCTGGAGTCGGTACGGCCACGTCATCACGCTTCAGGCGGTCTTTTCGGCGCGCATAGGTGTCGGTACAGATGCACAAAATCTTGCGACGTGTCGTTACGTACGCTCGCTGCCGGATGTTGTCGTAGTCGCGCCGACGCACCTCGTTCATGATTTCGCGGTACATGCGCGCCGCGGCCCGAATGCCTGTGCGCACGCCCCAGGGTAGCGTTTGGATGGCTTGCATGCTGGAGGCGTAGCGCGTTTCTGCTTCGTGCATGGCGGCCTCCAAAAGCGCCACGTACGCGTCAGGCATCGACTCGGTGGATGTTGACGCAAGCGCAGGCAGGGTAATGCCATGCTGATTGAGCCACTCTTGCGGCAGGTATACGCGATCGAGATGGCGCAGGTCTTCCCCCACATCGCGCAGAATATTGGTGATTTGCATGGCAATCCCCATGCGACGCGCGGCGGGCTCCAGGGCGGTGTAGTCATCGCTATTTGTAAGAAAGGGCAACATCATGGCGCCTACACTTCCGCCTACGAGATTAGAATACGCCACCAGATCATCCATCGTAGCGATGGGGCGGGCCTCCAGATCCCAAATTGCGCCCTCCAGCAACTCGTAGAAGGGAAGCCGTCGCAGTGCGAACGACTGGTTTACCTCATGCAAGCGCTGCCAGAGCATGGACTCAGGCGGATGGCCATCGAGGGTGGCGTCGAGCGCCTCCCAAGTGGTTTGCACCTCCCGAAGAGCCTCTTCGGGACCGACCTCTAGCACACGGTGATCGGCAATGGAATCGACTTTGCGGCAGAACAGGTAGAGCACCGCCACGGGCACTTGCACGCGTCGGGGCAGCAGCCGGGCCGCCATGGAGAACGTGCGCGAGTGGTAGCGAAACGACTCCCATAGCCATGCATCTTCCTCCGCGCGGTCGCTTAAGTCAGGCGCCACCACATCGGGCTCCTGCATCATGTAGGCGTCGTCAGACGTCGAGGTAAACATAGGAGAAGCAGTCGCTCTATCCATGCAGTTCAAAGCAGGAGTGCGCAGGAGTGGAAGGCGGTGTATACGGCTATGCCGCTCGGGATGGGGTGCGGGCAGGAATAAACTGAAAGGCGTCTCCGCGCTTCCATGCAAGCGCCACAAACGGAATGGCCGTGGCAATAACGCCTACACCTACCGCTACATACATCCCCTGCAGCATAAGAATGCCTAACGGAAACACACAGTTCAGCAGATACACCATGGGAGCCCATGGATGCTCGGTATTCATCCCGCCGCCGATATACTCATACCCCAGCATGATAAGATAGCTTACGATAAACCACCCCATCCAGTTGGAGAGCGGCATGCCGTAGTAAAAGCCGCCCTGCGGGTAACTCCAGAAGGTGACGCTTCCAATAGCCGATCCAGCGCCGTTCATGGCGGGATCGAGCGACACATCCCACAGCACCATAAAGCAGGTAGCCACCAGCAGGTACACCCAACGTGTGTCGCTTAACCGACGTGCCAGATCGAACGAGACAATCGACATGGCAAACCACGAGGCGGGGATGAAGTACGGTACGTGATCGGCAAACTTCGGACCCAGCCACTGGGTGTACTCATACTCGCCGAATGGCAACACCAGGTCGCCGATCGTTACCCACTGCATCGTCCCCATCACTTCGCTTAAACCGCCCAACAGGCATCCCCAGAACGCGAAAAACGCCATGCGCTTCCAGCCCAGTTCTGAACCGTACATAAGGAACGCCAATACCGGCAAAAGGGCCATGAACGTCCAGGTAGGGGCACGAATCAGCGTAGCCAGGTAGGGGGCAAATACCTCTTGGGAGGCCGGCACCACCTGAAGCAACAACATGCCCAGTAGGCTGAACAGAATAGACCCGACAAAAAATGCTAGTGCAAACAAGAACGTGCGATTCACGGTGGCGCGGGTACCACGCATAGAAAACGAAGAGGAAGACATACAACGAAGGTGAATGAACAGCAGTGGAGATAGACACGCGCATCGACCTGCACAAGCGTGGTTACGACCACGCGGCAGCATCGCTGTTCTGTGCCGGACGAGGGGAACGATTCATGGTAGCGACATACGCCGGTTTTGATTCGGAGCAAATGGCCAAGTCTGTCATCTTTGCGTAACTCACGTTATACAATGTCTCTGTTTCAGCACCTTGTTGAGCAACGCGGTCGCCTAACACGCTGCAGGGGCGATGCATCATTGAAGTATCTTCTCCAATATCCAGATTCGAGTTGCAAAAAAGAACCGTTCAATTTGACTACGTTGTAACAACCGGTGCCCGTGGTCGTAGCATCCGCGAGTTGCATCAGACGTGCTCTTCGTTTTTGTTTTCGTTGGAGGTGTATATGACCGTTGCGCTGGTTCCCCTTGAATACTTTCCCCCGCTTCATAGCGTAGCCCTTATGGCGGCTGCCGATCACGTTGTCTGGGCCGACACCTGGCCGTATCGTCGGCACACCCGCCAGAACCGAAGCAAGCTGCGCAACCCAAATGGCTGGCAATGGATCAGCCTGCCGATGTGGTCACACCAGCACGGACGGCCCACGGCAGATGTTATGATCGACGGCAATGTGCCCTGGCACGAACGTCACTGGCGGGCCTTTATGTACAACTACCGCTCTACCATGTACTTCGAATACTTCGAAGACGAATTCAAGCCGATCTTTACCGATCCTGCCGAGTCGTTGCAGGTGCTTGCCGAAGCAACCACCCGGTGCACATGCCAGTTTGCTCAGATCGACACACCGTTTGTGCGCGCCTCGAAATGGGAGGTCGACACAGCAAGCGCCATCCGCACCCACACCAATGCCAGCACCCTATGGGTCGCCCACGAGCACGCCGATGTGCTTGACCTGCCCGACGATGCTCCTTGCACGGTGCTTCCGCCCTACGAGCACCCGACCTACCGACAAAACTTCGATGGGTTTGAACCCGGCATGGCAGCAATCGACTGTATCTTTAACTACGGTCCAGAAGCAGCCCGCCTCATGGCTGATGGCCTCAACACCCCAACACGGTCTAACGTATCGTAGCACCGACCGTCGTCTTAAGTTATTCAGTTACATACCAACCACTGTACCTACCCCCTATGGTTCTCAACGACGCCCAAATCGCGGAACGCGCCGACGTGCACAACATGATCGACCCGTTTGTCGACCATCAAGTGCGCGAGGAGGTCGTCAGTTACGGCCTTAGTTCGTTTGGCTATGATATGCGCGTAGCCGACGCGTTTCGGGTGTTCACGCCCAACATGTTCAACAGCGTAGTAGACCCAAAAGACCTGGACGAGCGGGCGCTGGTTGAAACGACGACCACCGATCACATCCTTATCCCTCCCAACTCATACGTGCTGGCGCGCTCGGTCGAATACTTCAAGATGCCGCGCGATGTGCTGGGCATTGTGCTGGGCAAGTCTACCTACGCCCGCTCGGGCATCATCGTTAACGTAACGCCGCTAGAGCCCGGATGGGAGGGACACGTGACCATCGAGATTGGCAACGGCACGCCCCTGCCGGCGAAAGTGTATGCCAACGAAGGCATCGCGCAGGTGGTCTTTATGCAGGGCGACCCACCCGAAACGTCGTATGCGGACAAGCAGGGCAAGTACCAGGGCCAGCGTGGCATTACGCTTCCACGGTTGTAGTCGGGGTGGCGGTTCAATGATAAATGATTGTCACGTAAGCTAATTCATAACAGCCCGTTGAACCTCTCTGTCCCCGAGCTTCGCCGCAGGCGTGCTCCTGTGGACATCTCCCTCTTGGCCAAAGGGTACGTGTTTAGCGGCTTACCACAGATCGCCGGGGACGCAAGCGGTTCCCCGGCTATGGGTTGTACTCACATCGCGCCGTTCCGTAGCCCGGGATCAGGAGCGG
>CAZZCI010000140.1:4373-6703 GCA_964653015.1 uncultured Rhodothermales bacterium | reverse complement strand
GACCACCTCCTCGATGAACATCGTCCGCTCGCGCTCGGGGGCTGGCGATAGAAAGTGCAGGTTTTGCCACAGCGCGCCACCCACGGTAGAGGGGATGCCCACGTAGTGCTCCAACCCCGAAAGCCCCGCCTCTACCGCCGCATGAATCACATCCGGATACATGATGGCACCGCTCTCCGTCCAGAGTTGCTGCGTCTCGGGATCGATGCGTATCGCATCTGCCGCATTGCGAATGACGAGTCCGCGCACACCGCGATCTCCGATGATCAGGTTGGCTCCGGTGCCAAGGACGTGGTGCGGGATCTGCAGCGAGCGGGCCACAGAGAGAGCGGTGGCGAGTTCATCGGCAGACTGCACCTCCCAGAACAAATCGGCAGGGCCGCCAATCTTGAATGTCGTGTACGGGGCAAGGGGGACATCCCGTTGCAGCGCCGCTCCGGCATGGGGCTTCAACGCATCAATAGCACGGGCAAGCGTCGCATCCGAAAGCGTAGGGGCGGTGCCGTTTTGGTGATACGGAGGGGGAAATGAGGGCATGAAGGTAACAACACGATAGACAGCAGAATGCAAAGACGTCTCTGCAACGAGCCAACCCGTTCAGTTGTGCCACGCTGCTTGGTGCTGAACTCTGAATCGCCATACGCATTACATCAATGCTATACGCCATGTACTTGTCACCGAACAAACGAACGCGCTATGAAATTTTTCATCGATACCGCCAACCTTAACGAAATTCGAGAAGCCAACGACCTGGGCGTGCTTGATGGGGTAACAACCAACCCCTCACTCGTCAAGAAGGAAGGCAATATCGACTTCCACCAGCGCGTGCGCGAAATCTGTGACATCGTGGATGGCGATGTGTCGGCTGAAGTAACAGCGACCGATTTTTCAGGCATTATGACCGAGGCGCATGAGTTGGCGCAACTCCATGACAATGTTGTGGTGAAGGTGCCGCTCATTCGCGAAGGCATTAAAGCCATCCGGGCGCTCTCTGACGAAGGCATTCCCACCAACTGCACGCTCTGCTTCTCGCCCATGCAGGCGCTACTCGCCGCCAAAGCCGGAGCCACGTACATCAGTCCGTTCATCGGACGCATCGATGACATTTCGTCCAACGGGATGCAACTCATTGAGGAGATCGTGGACATCTACGACAACTACGGCTTCGAAACCGAAATTCTGGCGGCCTCCATTCGGCATCCTATGCACGTGAAAGAAGCAGCCCTGGCCGGGGCCGATGTGGCGACGATTCCATTCGGCACCATTCAGAAGCTGCTGGAGCACCCGCTTACCGATCGCGGCCTGGAGCGCTTCCTCGACGACTGGAACGCGTATCAGGAAGAGCTGGCTGCCGAGGCGGCGTAACCGCTGATTTGCCGGGGGGCTTCGTATACTTTACTGTTGCTTGTTGTGTGCTTTATGGAATTTCTTGCCCTTGGCGAAACCGACGACATCGCCGCTAGCTGCCATTACTTAGACCTGCAGGGCACTGGGATCTTGCTGGATGCGGGGGTGGATCCGCGCACCGACGGGTCCGACTCGCTCCCCAGCTTTGACCTTGTGCATCGCTCCGACAATCGCTTTGTAGACCATGCGTTTGTTACGCATGCGCATCACGATCACATGGGGTCGGTGCCGGTGCTGTACCGCGAGTTTCCGCACGTCATCACGCACATGACGGATGCCACGCGGCGCCTGCTGGAGTTTCTGTTGCCGGCCTCTGCCCGCCTGCAGGCCCGCCGCGTGCGCGAGGGCAGCAGCAAAGCCGATCCGCTCTTCACCGAGAAGGAGGTCGAGCCCCTCAGCGATCTGTACCTGACGCACGCCCTGCAGAAGCCGTTCGACGTCACCGGCCTCAAGGGGGATGTGCCGGTTAAAGCCCAGTTCTACACGGCCGGACACATCCTCGGCGGGGTGGGCGTTGAGCTGACGGTGGATCCGGATAACGACGCCACGCGCATCTTCTACACCAGCGACACCAAGCTGAGCGCGCAGTCGATCTTGCCCGGTGCGCAGTACCCCGACGAAACGGATGTGCTGATCCTCGAATCCACGCTCGGCAACGACGAAGAGGCCGCGCAGACCAGCCGGGGCGAGGAGATGAAGAAGTTCACCGAGGCGCTGCAGCGCACGCTTAACCGGGGCGGCACCGCGCTCATCCCAGTCTTCGTGATGGGTCGTGCCCAGGAAACGCTGGCTGTGCTCGACCGCCTGAAGCGCCAGAACAAGATCGACGAGGATGTGCCCATCTACACCGCGGGGTCGATGCGTGCGATTGCCGATCTGTACGATCAGACGCGCACCAGCACCCCCCGCGTGGATAGCAACTT
>CAZZCI010000140.1:0-4273 GCA_964653015.1 uncultured Rhodothermales bacterium | reverse complement strand
CTGCTGCAGGTGGTCGAGCACATGGCGCCGCGCGAAGTGATTCTCGTCCACGGCGAACCCGATGCCCGCGACTGGATGGAGGAGCACATCCGCGCCATCGACGACTCGATTACCGTCCACCAGCCCAAGGGTGGTGTGCCCATCGACCTGCTAAACGAGCGGTCGGATGTGTCGGCGTAGGGCTCCAAGGCTTTACAGATGCGTGCTATGCGTGGTAACACCAACCTCAAGGTGAAACTACCTGTCGCCTCTGATGCGGCTTCGATTGGTCTGTTTGTGAATCGGCTCCGATCTCCCGTCAGGATGCCAAACGACGAAGGAAGGCCTCTCCTCGCCACAGAAGAGCGGACGCTCTTCAACCCGTGGTCAAGGGACCTTCCCATAGCTGTATATTACGAACGACGGAGACACTGATCAAACTTGACTTTTTGCTGGGTATCTTGATCAGAATATATAAGCGAAGCACGTATCTACTCCTAAACAAAACGAAATCCGCAATGCAACTAACGACCGTTGAGTCGAGCATGGTTTACGCCGTTGGATACGATGATGAAGCCCGAGAATTAGAAGTTGTGTTCAAAAGTGGAGGCGTTTATCGCTATCAAGATGTGAATAAAGAGGTATATCAGGAATTGCTTGAGGCGGAATCGAAGGGGCGTTACATGCGTGCGCATGTGATTGATATGTATCCGTACATTAAGGTAAGCTCGTAAAGACGCTAAAGTAAAGACGCTAAAAAGGTGAGACACTATGGCGCGAAGAAAGCAGATAAAAGGGGAGTGTGCTTTCTGTGGGCGAGAAATGACGAAAGGCGGCCTGACGAGGCATCTGCCTGCCTGTCCGGAGCGGAAAGAGGATATCGATAACGCTACTCAAAAGCAGGAGGAGCCCGAGCAAGACCTGTATCATTTGCAGGTGTATACGGCCCGAATGGATGACTTCTGGCTGCATCTGGAGATGAAAGGGTCCGCACAATTGCACGATCTGGACGCCTACCTGCGGTCCATCTGGCTGGAATGCTGTGGGCACCTGAGCCAGTTTTCGCAGGGCGGCGGGAGGTACATAGAGATTTCAAAAAGCAAACGGGCCGATCAGGTCTTTGAACCCGGAGTTGAACTCACCCACATCTACGACTTCGGTACGTCGTCGGAGACGCACATCAAAGTCTATGATGTGCGCGAGGGGTATGCCCTGAGCCCGCATCCTATTTTCCTGATGGCACGGAATAACCCGCCTGAATCAGAGTGCATGGAGTGTAACGAATCGGCCTCGTGGCTGTGCCTGGAATGCATGTATCAAACGGATGCGCCTGGCACGTTGTGTGAGGAGCATGCCGACGCCCATCTTTCGCACGATGCGTATGGAAGGCTGATGCCCCTGGTGAACTCTCCACGAGCCGGAATGTGCGGATACGACGGCCCCGCCACGCCGCCCTACTGATCGTTCTGAGCCTATGCATCAACTCCCTTACGATCACAAGACGCTTTTCTCCCGTAACGCTACTCGGTGATGAACCGATTATGTGTTGGTGGTCGGTACGGTTCGGAGGAGCTTCTCGGTCGACCACACCTGATCGGTAAGTCCAGCAGCATTGCAGGCGTGTGCCTCTTCCATCGCCGTCCAGGCTGGCCGTTCAGCGGGCCGGTTCGATCGATTCGAAGGCTCTTGTGGGTTCGAGTTAGGTTGTAGACGGCATCTTCCCACCCGGCCGCTGTCAGGAGATACTTCAGTCGTTTGGATGGGTACCTTGGTCCGAGATCGATCGCATCCTCCCGAAGTCCCAACAAAAACAAGAGCGAGCGAACAAAACGAAAGAGAGTACTCTCCCCGTTTTGCCGCTCGCCCGTTTTGCAGTCGTCTAGAGGCGCGTGTTGCAGCCTCGACACGTTATGACGCGGTATCTACTTCAGATCGAACCGATCCAGCGTCATGACTTTCGTCCAGGCGTCCACGAAGTCATGCACGAACTTCTCCTCGGCGGGATCAGCCCCGTAGACATCCGCAACAGCGCGAAGACGGGCATCCGATCCAAAGATGAGATCAAAGCGGGTGGCTTCCCATTCGACATCGCCGGTGTCGCGGTCGCAGATCTCGAACACCTGCTTGTCTTCATCAACCGGCTCCCACGTGTAGTCCATTGAGAGCAGGTTCTTGAAGAAGTCGTTGGTCAGCGTGCCCGGCTGATCGGTGAGGATACCGCGGTCGGAGTCTCCGTAGGTCGCCCCCAGCGCACGCATACCGCCAACCAGCACCGTCATTTCCGGCACGGTCAGGTTCAGCAGCTCGGCTCGGTCGACCATCCGCTCTTCGAGCGTGTCGTAGAGGTCGTCATAGTCGCCACCGAGGTAGTTGCGGAAGCCGTCGGTTTTGGGCTCCAGCACCTCAAACGACGTGACGTCGGTCTGCTCCTGCGTGGCATCGGTGCGACCGGGTTCAAACGGCACCTCTACGTCGTATCCAGCCTTGGCAGCAGCTTGCTCAACAGCTGTGTGTCCGCCTAGCACGATCAGATCGGCAAGCGAAACGCGCACATCATCAGAACGGGCGCTGTTGAAGGCCTCCTGGATCGCTTCATACGTCTCCAGTACAGTCTTCAGTGCGTCCGGCTCGTTCACCTCCCAATTGCGCTGTGGCGCGAGGCGAATCCGGGCTCCGTTCGCTCCGCCGCGCTTGTCACTATCGCGGTAGGTACAGGCGGACGCCCAGGCCGTCTTCGCACGCTGCGCGATCGAAAGATCCGTGTCCAGGATTTGCGCTTTGAGCTCAGCGATCTCCTCGTCCCTAATCATGTCGTAGTCGGCACGGGGAAGCGGATCCTGCCAGATCATCGTTTCATCGGGCACTTCGGGACCCAGGTACCGCTCGGGCGGCCCCATGTCGCGGTGCAGAAGTTTGAACCACGCTTTGGCGAACGCCTCTTGGAACAGGTCGGGATCCTCCTGAAAGCGTTCCAACACCTCGCGGTAATCGGGATCATGCTTCAGCGCCAGATCCGTTGTCAGCATCATGGGCTGCTCGGTTGCAGACGGATCTTGCGCTCCGGGGGCGTGCTCGATTTCGTCTTGATTGACCGGCTTCCACTGCCACGCCCCTCCAGGACCTTTGACAGAGACCCAGTCGTGGTCCAGCAGGTTATCGACATAGCTGGTATCCCATTGCGTGGGAGTGGCGTTCCACGGCCCTTCGATGCCGCTGGTAATCATCCCACCAATCTGGCCAAACTCATGCTGCCAGCCCAGGCCCTGCTCTTCGATGGGAGCGGCCTCGGGCTCCGGACCAAGATGCTCCTCGGGGTTGTCGGCGCCGTGCACTTTTCCGAAGGTGTGTCCGCCAGCAATGAGCGCAACGGTTTCCTCGTCGCTCATGGCCATCCGCGTAAACGTCTCGCGGATGTTCTTGGCCGAGCCTTCCACATCCGGCTCGCCGTACGGCCCTTCGGGGTTCACGTAGATGAGCCCCATCACGGTATTTGAGAGTGGATCTTTGAGCTGCCCGACTTTTCCCTCACGGAAGCGATGGGGCGAGGTGGTTTCCCATTCCTCTTCGGGGCCCCACAGAACCGCCTCATTGGATTTGAATGCATCCTCGCGGCCACCCGCGAATCCGAACGTCTCGAAGCCCATCGACTCCAGCGCGACGTTGCCCGCAAGAACCATCAGGTCGCTCCACGAGAGGCTCCGCCCATACTTCTGCTTGACCGGCTGCAGCAGGCGGCGCGACTTGTCGAGATTGATATTGTCGGGCCAGCTGCTTTCCGGAGGCAGGCGCTGGAGTCCGCCTGAGGCGCCCGCGCGGCCATCCGCTGTACGGTACGTCCCGGCACTGTGCCAGGCCATGCGAATGAAGAACGGTCCGTAGTGTCCATAGTCAGCGGGCCACCAATCCTGAGGCGTGGTCATCACCTCGTAGATGTCCTCCTTGACCTCCTCAAAGTCCAGTGATAGGAAGGCCTCTGCGTAGTCGAAATCTGCGTCGTACGGATTCCCACCGTAGGCATTGTCGTCAAGGATGTTCAGAGGCAGCAGGTCGGGCCACCAGTCATGATCGCTAAACCGATTGCCGGTGACCTTGTCCGCCCCTCCGCCATGGACCGGACATCCGCTTGCCCCATTCCCCGAGTTGCTTGATGGAGACTGCTTTTGAGAATGCTCCATAATGTACCTCACTGATTGTTTTAAGTACGGCTAGATGAAATGTAAGAGCCCATCCGGAGAATGCGTAGCGAAGTTGATATATACTCGCTAAAAATCCGATCCAGATTGGATGTGGAAAG
>CAZZCI010000139.1:0-6725 GCA_964653015.1 uncultured Rhodothermales bacterium | reverse complement strand
CCATCGCAGCACCCGCCACTCTGGTGAAACATGAGCGGCCCGTGATCATCGCGAAGCTGGTCGATGACTTCTTTGGCTTCGTCGGTAACGGTGACGCGTGGAATAGACATAGCAAATCAAAGGGCAATGCGTAGAAGCATGAACCGACACGCACGCCGGACGCTCCCATAGAGGGAGGTCCGGCGATACGCGAGGTGCCTGCGGGGAGGACCGCAGCTACATGAGAGATAGTTGAACGTCTGCTTAGAAAAAGCCCATCGCGTTTTTGTCGTACGAGATGAGCATGTTCTTCGTCTGGCGGTAGTGATCGAGCGCCATCTTGTGCGTTTCGCGCCCAAAGCCCGACTTCTTGTAGCCACCAAAGGCTGCATGAGCAGGATAGGTGTGGTAGTTGTTCACCCACACGCGTCCGGCCTTAATCGCACGAGGTACGGTGTAGAGCTCGTGGGCATCGCGGGTCCACACGCCAGCTCCAAGGCCATACAGGGTATCATTGGCAATCTCGATGGCCTCTTCCTGATCTTTGAACGTGGTTAGTGAGGTAACCGGCCCAAAGATTTCTTCTTGGAAGACGCGCATTTTGTTGTGACCACGGAAGACCGTAGGCTCTACGTAGTATCCCTCACTCGGCATTCCATCGCCTCCAAGGTTGTACGCATTGCCACCTGCAAGTACTTCGGCGCCTTCGTCTTTGCCGATCTGCAGATAGTTCAGAATCTTCTCGTACTGATCATTAGACGCCTGCGCGCCAACCATCGTGTCAGGATGCAGCGGATCGCCCACTTTGATGTTCTCGACACGTTCGATAACACGGTCGATGAAGGCATCGGCAATGGACTCTTGCACAAGAATGCGGCTGGGGCAGGTGCACACTTCGCCCTGGTTGAGCGCGAACATGGCTGCGCCTTCGAGGCACTTGTCGAAGAACGCGTCATCGGCATCCATCACGCTCTCGAAGAACACGTTCGGACTCTTGCCGCCGAGCTCCATCGTCATCGGAATGATGTTGTCGGAGGCGTACTGCATGATGAGGCGCCCGGTCGTCGTCTCTCCCGTAAACGCAATCTTGTCGATGCGGGGCGACTGTGCCAGGGGCTTACCTGCTTCCACGCCAAATCCCTGCACGATGTTGACCACTCCCGGCGGCAAGATGTCTTGCACCAGCTCGGCCCAAAACATGATGCCCACCGGCGTTTGTTCGGCTGGCTTAATGACAACCGCGTTGCCCGCTGCCAATGCCGGACCCAGCTTCCAGGCCGCCATAAGTAGGGGGAAGTTCCACGGAATGATCTGCCCAACTACGCCCAGCGGCTCGCGCACTTGCATGCTTACGGTGTTGTCGTCGAGCTCCGACACGGTGCCCTCTTCAGCACGAATGGCTCCCGCAAAATAGCGAAAGTGATCAATGGCCAGCGGCAGGTCGGCGTTGAGCGTTTCGCGGATGGGCTTGCCATTATCGACGGTCTCAACCCGCGCCAACAGCTCCAGATTTTCTTCCATCACATCCGCAATTTTTAGCAGCATATTGCTGCGTTCTGTCGCTGATGTCCGATTCCATGTTTTAGCGGCTTCGTGCGCAGCATCGAGGGCTTTATCGATGTCGGCTTTCTTTGAGCGAGCAACCCGGCAGAACGGCTGGCCATCAATAGGCGATACGTTCTCGAAATAGTCCCCGCCTTCGGGTTCGACAAACTCGCCCCCAATAAAGTTATGATAGATGTCTTTGAATGTGGGCCGGTCGTAGGCCCGTGTTTCTTTTACGGTTTCCATAGGAGTGCGTGTATGATTTAACAACGTGGACTACATTGAAAGCGCTTCCAGCCTGAGCGCCGGCTCTTGCGATTGACAATTACCGCACACATCGACTGAAACCGCTTCCAAAAACAAAGCAGTAGTTATCTGTCTGCGCTTGATAGTATAGCTTGCTCGGACTTGTGCGTAACAAGCCAGCAAAGTGAACAGCACTTTTAAGACAGTTAACACACGCTTGTATTGTAAGAATTGAGTGAAGTGCCCGACTTGTTCGATTTTTTCAATCTGTTGTATCTTTTTCCCAATTTTGTATCTTGCGTCGGATGGTGGATTCTGTACCCGTTTAGAGGCGCGTGCAACCTGCCCGCCTTCACGGCATATTCTATACCCGTCCTGATGGCTTACCTCCCGGTTGCTATGTCTTTTTCAGATCACCTTGCGGCGCTGCGTGATGCCCACCCGCCGACCGACCTTATCGAGAACCGGACGACCTTTGGTGGGCCGGATGCCGAGCTGTCGATCTACGATACCTACAACGAAGCCTCAGGCGTACGGCTGCAGCGCTCCCATCCGCTCATCTGTGGCATGATCCGGGGAAAGAAGGTGATGCACCTCCACGACCTTCCTCACGAGGAAGACGTCCCGCCGTTGCCTGCGCCCACGAATGGGGCTGCTCCAGTTCCTGACGAACCGTTCGACTTCATGCCCCACGAAACGCTTATGATACCGGGCGGACGCGCTGTGTACATTGACTTTCCGGAAGCTGCGCCGGAATCGCCCACGACGTGCCTTACCGTCGAGATTGATCGCGACCGCGTGAAGCAGGTGGTTGATCGCATGAACGAGCATATGCCACGCGCCCCGGAATCGGAGTCCTGGCGTTACGATGCAGCACACCCTCAGCACTACCGGCACCTGCCTGATGTAGATGCTACCGCACGCCGTCTGGTGCACATTTTCACGGAGGATCGCCCGTACCGCGACACGCTGATCGACCTGGGCATCACCGAATTGGTAGTGCGTTTGCTGCGCACCGAAGCTCGTCATGTATTGCTTGCGCACAGTGCCGAGGAAGCGGACTCGCACGGGTTAGCTGCCGCTGTTGAGTATATCAAGAGCAACCTGCATCGGCGTATTACCATTGACGAGGTGGCCAGTGCTGCATGTATGAGCACATCCAGTCTGTATCGATACTTCCATAACGAAATGGGCTGCACTCCGCTGCAATTTATCACCCGCTGCCGCATCCGCCAGGCCAAACACATGCTCAAGCATCCCGAGCAATCGGTTACGCAAGTCGCCTACGACCTCGGGTTTTCAGATATCAGCCATTTCATCAATACCTTTCGGGATGCCGAAGGATGCACGCCGGGCACCTATCAGCAAGAGGTGGCCACGCAACACGCATAACGTTTCCAGCTACCGCTGCGTGTGAGCACGGCGGCGACGCCACGGACTTGGCGCTGCCACAGCAGATTCGTTTGTTGTTGTCTTTGCATCAGATTGACGCGCATGGGCTTCTGATACGGCGGCTAGCGCTGCCCACAGGTCAAACGTGGAATCGTTAGGCGTAAGCGCACTCGGATCGAAATGTGTGTCTACAAAGTGGGTAGAGAAGTCGCCCGAGCAAAAAGCATCGTGCTGCATCGCAAACTGACAGAACGGGATCGTGGTGTGCATGCCCGCAACCTCGTACTCATGCAGGGCACGCCGCATCCGCCGGATGGCATGGTCGCGGTCGCTTCCCCACGTAATCACTTTGCTAATCATGGGGTCGTAGTGAATGAGCACTTCCCCGCCTTCTTCAACCCCCGCATCTACACGGACCCCCACACCGGCAGGCGGCGCATGGCGAAGTAGCGGTCCGGGATCGGGCAGGAAGTTCTCGGTGGCATTTTCTGCATACACGCGGCATTCAATAGAATGGCCCTGTATGGAAAGGTCGTCTTGCGTGTACCCAAGCGACTCGCCCGCTGCAACACGAAGTTGCTCGGCCACCAGATCGAGTCCGGTAATCGCTTCGGTGACGGGATGCTCGACCTGCAGGCGTGTGTTCATCTCCATAAAGTAGAAGTTCAGGTCGGCATCTACTAGAAACTCCACCGTGCCCGCGTTTACGTAGTCGCAGGCCTCGGCGGCAGCAACGGCAGCGCGTCCCATTTCCGCACGCTTTTCAGGGGTGAGAATGGAAGATGGGGCCTCTTCCACCACTTTCTGGTGTCGCCGCTGGATGGAGCACTCGCGCTCGAACAAGTGCACGGTGTTGCCATGGTGGTCGGCTAGAATTTGGAACTCGATATGGCGCGGCTGATCAATGTACTTTTCGACAAACACACGGCCATCGCCAAACGCGCTCTGGGCTTCGCTCTGAGCCATCTCCATGGCGCGCTCGAAGTTAGCGGGCTCCCGCACAATGCGCATGCCTTTGCCTCCGCCTCCTGCTGCGGCTTTTATGAGCACCGGGTAGCCAATCTCCTCGGCTTTTTCGGCGGCAACGGCAACATCGGCGACGGCGTCGGGCGTACCGGGGGCCATGGGAACGCCTGCCTCTTTCATAAGCGTGCGGGCTGCCGTTTTGTCGCCCATTGCCCGAATGGCAGAGGGCGAAGGCCCGATGAACGTCAATCCGGCATCCGTACAGGCTTCGGCAAAATCGGCGTTTTCAGAGAGAAACCCATATCCCGGATGCACCGCGTCGGCGCCGCTGCGCTCGGCAACGGCTAAAAGCTTCTCAATACGTAGATAGGATTCGCTTGCGGGTGCCGGCCCGATAGCGTAGGCCTCATCAGCAAGGCGCACATGCGGCGCTTCGCGATCGGGCGCACTGTACACAGCCACCGTACGCAATCCGCGCTCCTGGCACGTACGAATAATACGCATCGCAATTTCGCCGCGATTGGCAACGAGAACTGTGTCGATAGCAGGGAAGTCCGTCATTTCGTCGGTAGGCTACGGTATGGCATGAAATATGTGACCGTCGTGTATGCTACTGAACGCGTCAAACGCATGGGTACTGTGTGCATTAGGTATTGCACGCAGGTACTGTGCATTCGTGTTCAGTAGTGCGCTGCGCGCCCCTTTGGACAACGACCGGTCCCCGAGTTATGCCGAACCAAACCTATTACGAGATTCTCGGCGTCGAGGAAGATGCATCGGCGCGCGAGATTAAGAAAGCATATCGCCGCCTTGCACGCAAGCATCATCCCGACCGAAACCCCGACGATCCGGACGCTGAGGAGCGATTCAAGAAAATTCAAGAAGCCTACTCCGTTTTGTCGGATGAAGAGAAGCGTCGTGAGTATGACGCGCAACGTCGGTTTGGGGGTGGATTTGGTGCACGTGGGTTCGGGCAAGGCAACGGACGCCGCCAACGCGTAAACGTCAACCAGGGCTTTAGCCAAGGCGGGCTTGGCGATATCTTCGAGAGCTTCTTCGGGGGCGGCAGTTTTGGCGGCGCCCAGCAAGGCGCACGCGACCCATTCTCGCAAGCCCGCCAGCAGCGTCGTCGTCAGCCCCAAACACGCGATGCCGAAACCCGCTTGCATCTGTCGTTTGACGAAGCCCTGAAAGGCGGACGCCAAACGGTGGAGTTGCCCTCGGGGGAGTCGGTACGGCTTCGCATTCCAAAAGGCGTACGCTCGGGCTACAAGATTCGCATGCGCGGCCACGGCCCCGCCGGCCCCAATGGGCAGCGCGGCGATCTCTATGTGACGTTCGACGTGGGCGAGCATCCGCGCTTTCGCCGCAAAGGCAACGACCTGCACCTCACTGAAACGGTGTCGGCGCTTGATGCTATGTTGGGCACTAAACGCCGCATCCCTACGCCCTATGGACAGAATATCAGCGTTTCTATCCCCCCAGGTACACAGCCTGGTGAGAAACTACGCTTGAAAGGTCAGGGGGTGGAAACCGAGAAAGAAACCGGCGATCTGTACGTGCATGTGGAGGTGCACATTCCCGATACGCTGACGCAAGCACAGCGCGACACACTCGAATCAGCGGCAAAAGAAGCCGGGCTACGCAACAAGGGGTAAGAAACGAGGGTGAGCGGTGCTACCCGGGTCGCCACTCCGATCCGTCTGCATCTTTGATCAGCTATGGGTACATTGATAGCGCATACAGTTCTCCTCATGCAATGCGCCTATGGCTTCTGCCGATGCTTCGCTATATGACCCATCGTTTGTTGCCAATCTCTTTGACGAGATGGCTGCCACCTATGGCGTGGTCAATTACATCAGTTCGTTTGGCTTCTGCAGGCGGTGGCGCCTTCAATGTGTAGACCAAGCCGACCTTCAACCGGGTCACACTGTCTACGACTTGATGAGCGGCATGGGCGAGTGCTGGCCCCGTATTGACTCCTACCTGCAAGGCCAAGGCCATCTGACAGGGGTCGATATTTCGCCTGTCATGTGTAGCCATGCACGCAACCAAGCCAACCGTATCAACACGCCCACAACCGTCGTTGAGGACAACATACTCGCCAATCCCCTTCCGGCCGGCCAAGCTGACCGTGTGGTGTCTGCGTTTGGACTCAAAACCTTCTCGGATGCGCAAAAACGAACGGTATCTCATGAAATTGCACGCCTCCTAAAGCCAGGTGGACGCTTTTCTCTTCTCGAAATTTCGGTACCGCCGCTTCCGGTGCTACGTGCTCCGTACATGGCCTATTTGCACTACGTCATCCCTCATATCGGACGTCTGTTTTTAGGGGATCCAGACAATTATCGCCTACTGGGGCTCTATACCGAACGATTTGGAGCTATCGACGACTTTGGGGCTATGCTTCGTGATACCGGGCTAGTCGTTCATATACACCGCTTCTTTTTCGGATGTGCCACGGGCGTTACAGGATATAAGCCCGCGTAGCCGTTCATGCAACAAGGTGCCCTGTCGAATGCACAAAAAGCCCCGCAAACGAATACGGGATGCGTGCCTCGTGCGTGCTTTTGCCGACGAAACCCTCGCCTGCATGC
>CAZZCI010000138.1:4639-6783 GCA_964653015.1 uncultured Rhodothermales bacterium | reverse complement strand
AGCACTACCGTGCTGTCACCTCCATGCCCTCATCGGAAGGATAGGCGTCGAATATCGGAAGGTGAGGCGCCAGGTGCGACAGCGTGAGCTGCAAGTGACGCGCGCCGACCTGATTCTGCGCACGGATAAACGCAATGCGGTCCTCTTCAGCAATCAGCCCCTCATCGTGCAGAAAGCGAGCATGTTGCGCGTACATGTACGCCTGTGCCTCTGGGTGATGCACAAAGACTTGCTGCTTGTTCGCCATAGGAAGCTGCAAAGGCACCGTCCAATCATCCTGGTCGGCAGCGTTTTCCTCGGAATGGGCTTCTGGATGCAGGCATACCACCGCTTCCTCGGCATGGTGACCTTCGAGCACTTCAAAGACGAGGCGATCGTCGCCTTCCCACAGCCGATCAAAGAACTGCTGAATCACGAGCGTGGTGATGCCGCGTCGCGTTCCGTAGGCGGCGGGGTGTTGCATCATCAACTTTAAGTGACCACATCCAATATGAGGAGGGTACGTGACCAATGCGCGCAGGGCCTCGCGAATGCCCTCGTTAGGATGCTGTAGCAAATCAGACCCTGCTAAAGAACTGGCCAGGCCGCGCTTCTCGACCACATCGAGCAACGACGCGACAGCATCTTGGTCCGAATGCAGATAAAACTGCCCGAACCGATCCAGATACGCATCAAACAACGCCCTCATACGCGCATCTGGCAGATGCACCTTTTGATGCCGCTCCAACGCTGTAAGAAGAAGCACGAAGAGCCCAGCATTACCTCCGGGCACACCAGCCACCGCATGAGCCGCGCGCCCATCGACACAAGCAAGTGGGCGTTCTCCCAGCAGCGTGTGCACAGGCTGAAACTCGGGCGGATGTCCTTTCAAGTGCTCTTGCAAAGCCTCGCGTGAAAACGGCATAGCAAATGGAAGTTGATGTATGGCAACAAATCACGATAGCAACTCCAACGCCCCATATCAACGTTCCCGCGCTTTCGTTCAACAACGCGTGATTCTGCCGCTATGCCGTTGTTTCAGAGGGTTCTGAATCAGGCGCCGTTGGCTGCGGAGCCGATGACAGCCCATCTCGGCTGCGTTGCTCTCCATTGCGATGCGCCTCTTCAGCGGCCTGAACGGCGCTGTGCACCTCATAAAACAAGTGACCCGGTCCCAACTCATGGATAACACCGGCTCGACTTAACACATCGTGCACTGGGCCCTTAACACCCGCAAGGTACAACGCCACATCGTTCTCAGCACACATCTCAATAACTTCGTGCAGTGCGTGCGCGGCGGTCGAATCCATGCGATTCACCGGGTACATATCAATCACAATTGCTTGCAACGCCTCGCCCTCGATATCTACCTCGCTAACCAGATCTTTAAACGCCGACACATTCGCAAAGTAGAGAGCCGCATCCATGCGTACCACCACAACGTCGCTGCGTGTAATCGCATCGGGACTCCGCTTGAGATTGCGATAGGTTGTGGATTCAGGCAAGCGTCCCATAATCGCCGTGTGCGGGGTCGCGCTCTGATGGATGACTGCAATCAGCGACACAATCACCCCAGCGATGATGCCCTCTTCAATGCCCAGTGCAAGCGTCGCCACAAACGTGAGCCCCATGAGCGCCAGGTCGCGCCGATCAACGCGCCACAGATACATGGCCTCCTTCCAGTCGATGAGGCCCGACACCGCCACCATCACAATGGCTGCCAGTACCGCATGCGGCATGTAATAAAAGAGTGGTGTGAGAAACAGCAGCGTAAGCCCAATCACCGCGGCACTAATTACGGCTGCAAGGTTGGTTTTGGATCCGGCATCGGCGTTCACGGCGGTACGAGAGAAGCCACCCGTGGTGGGATATGCCTGGAAGAACGCGCCCGCAACATTGGCCATCCCCAGGCCAACCAGTTCCTTGTTTGCATCGAGACTATACCGATTGCGCCGGGCGTACACCTTTGCTACAGCAATCGACTCCATGAATCCGATGAATGCAATGGTAAGCGCCCCCGGCAGCAGCGCTTGCAAATCAGCCATTGTAAAGGTGGGCACGACCAGTTCAGGGAGTCCACTTGGCACATCTTGTACCATCGATATACCGGTTTGGGAGCCGCCCAGGACCCACACCGCACCCGTAGCCAGCACCACGGCCACCAG
>CAZZCI010000138.1:0-4539 GCA_964653015.1 uncultured Rhodothermales bacterium | reverse complement strand
ACAGGCGCCTCGTAGTCCGAGAAGTTGCCGTTTACGAATGCCACGCTACGTCCGGCGCGGGCCAGATAGGCCGCGGAGGCAGCGGCGCGGGCTCCGCTTCCGCAGTGCACCAGCAGCGTGTCGGCATCAGGCAGATCGGCTTCGTACTCCGGCAGGCGGGTGTAGGAGGCGTTGTGCGCGCCTGCTACGTGTCCGGCGTCGTACTCCGAGCGGAAGCGGACGTCAACCACGGCGGTATCGTCGGCGTGGCGGCGCTGCTCCAGTTCGGCAAAGTCGATCTCTTCGATGGAGGCCGTCTCCGCATCCGCAAAGTAGCGCTGCAGGGTTTCGAGCGTGGCAAAGGCTACCACGTTGTCGTATCCGATGCGAACCAGGTCGCGCACGGCTTCTTCAACGTCGCCCTCGTCGATGAGCAACACAATTGGGGTCGTTTCGTCTTCGACGAGCGAGCCAACCACCGTGTTGAACGACTTGTTCATCGGCGCATAGAGCGCCCCCGGAATGTGCGTCTCCATGAAGGCGGAGCGGTCGATGCGCGTATCTACGATGAGTGACTCGTCGTTTTCGGCGTGGGTCTTCAGCTCGCGCACAGTCAGCTTCTTGGGCTGCGGCAGCTGGCCGAGTACGGGCGCCCCCAGCTTGTTGTCGCGCTTCATGCGTGCGAAGTAAAGCTGCGGCTCGGGCTGTCCGTCGAGGATGGCGTCCACGAAGTGGTCTTCGCCTTCGAGTGCAGCGCCGACCATCGGGTTATACTTACGCTCGTATCCGATCGTCGTCTGCGGCACGGCACCCAGGGCTTTGCCGCAGGTGGATCCGGCGCCGTGGGCGGGCCAGATCTGCATGTAGTCGGGCATGTCGAGGAAACGTTGCACCGAGCTGTAGAGCTCACGCGCCGACGGCTCCATCACGCCTTCGACTTTGGCCGCCGATTCGAGCAGATCGGGACGACCCAGGTCGTTCACAAATGCGAAGTCGCCGGTTACAACGCCCATCGGCTCCGTAGCGCCTCCGCCCTTGTCGGTGATCGTAAAGGCGAGGTGCTCGGGCGTGTGGCCCGGCGTATGAACGGCCTCAACCTCGATGTTGCCGATCGTGAAGGTGTCGCCGTCGTAAAGCAGTTGGGCATCGTACGAGCCGCCGCTCTCTTTCGGCTCTTTGATCCACTCGTACTTCCAGTCGTCGGTGCCCTCGTCGGAGAGGTACAGCTTTGTATCGAAGCGCTCGGCAAACTCACGGGCGCCCGACAGGAAGTCGGCGTGGATGTGCGTCTCCGCAACGGCCACAATTTCAACGCCCTCTTCTTCGGCGAGCTCCAGGTACTGGTCGATGTCGCGCTCGGGGTCGATGATAAGCGCTTCACCGGTTTGCTGGCAGCCAATGAGGTACGCGTACTGAGCGAGTTTGGGATCGAAAATCTGACGGAATAGCATAGTAGTCTGTCCGGGTTAGTTGGAAAGAAACAGAGGCGGGACACAATATTGCATCCCATGAAAGATGCCGAATGGATGACATCTTGGGGGTAGAAGGAATTAGTGCGGTAGATGCGGACGCAGCGCGCCGTACACCCAGGTACCGGCTATCGCGCTAAGTAGCGCCACAATCATCACAGAGTATCCACCACCGATCAGCGCGAAGATGGGGCCGGGGCATGCACCCAGGAGGGCCCACCCGAGACCGAACATGATGCCCCCCGCCCAATAGCGGTAATTCGACCATTGCTTCGGGTTAATGGTGATCTTCTCGCCATCGAGTGTGCGAATGTCGAAGTACTTGATCGCCTGTACGCCAATCATCGCCACCACCACGGCGCTTCCGATGATGCCGTACATGTGGAACGCTTCAAAGCGAAACATCTCTTGGATGCGAAACCAGGACACCACCTCACTCTGGACGAAGATGATGCCGAAGATGGTACCGAGCAGCAGGTAGCCAAAGAAGCCACCTACCGTCAGATTCGCTTCCTTTTGTTCGGGTTGTTGGGTTGTCGTAGCCATAACAAATCAGCAAAGTGTGTTAACAGGGGAGCGCGTGAGGCAGCAGGGTGCTACAATATCAGAGGCAGCACGACGTAGGTGACAAACAGCCCGCCGATAAAGAATCCAATCACAGCGATGAGCGAAGGCACCTGCAGGTCGGCGAGTCCGCTAATAGCGTGGCCGGAGGTACACCCGCCGGCGTAGCGCGCCCCGAATCCGACCAGAAAGCCACCAACCGCAATCATAATGACTCCGGGAAGCGAAGCCAGCCCCTCCCACGTAAAGATGTCATTCGGCAAGAGCCCCGTGAAGTCGGAAATGCCCAGTGCAGTAAGTTGCGCCCGCGCCCCTTCCGAAATGCCAATCTCAGGGTTGGGGTGCGCCAGCACGGTGGTAGCAATAAAGCCCCCCAGCACAATGCCCAGCGCAAACACCAGATTCCACGATCCATACTTCTTCCAATCGTACTGAAAGAACTCAACCCGTCCCGGGATTGTGGCAGCACAGGCGTGGCGCAGGTTGGCGGAGATGCCGAACATTTTCCCCCCGGCAATGAGCAAGGCCGGCACAATGAGTCCAATAATAGGACCCGCCACGTACCAGGGCCAGGTTTGAGAAAGCAATTCAATCATAGCGGATGGCGATGCCTGCGTGTTGTTATAACAAGTTTGCGAGAGAGTATATATACTACACGAGTATCTTGTTCCGAGACGTACAAACCCCCTATTGACGCTTCAGGGCGCCCTAATGCTACTTAAGGTAGTATCAATATATTCTTTATACAACCCAAAAAGAATACAATAGGGGGCTGAGGTGTGATCTGCTGCTTGTTAAGGGCACGCAAGTGGATACTAGCATGAACCTATCTGACTGACTAAACCCAGGCCTCACATTTGTTTTTTGCATGTGGCCCATTTCTTCATTTGGTTACCTGTGTATTTTCATTCCAATACATTTGCTCACGAAGTAGGCCATCTACAGGCAGGGCAACATCACCCGAATGATGACACAATCCTTAATCCAGTTTACGACTACGCGTATGGCCATCGGTTTTCGTATCGCCCAACTTGGTGGTTGCCCTTCAGAAGGTATGGTTCAACTATCATGGCATACACTCCTGGACCATACTCAAGATTTCAAGATTTTTCTAACCCCGACCGTTCATACAAGGGAGCATCATTAGGAACAAGCAGTCGCGATAATGCTCGTGCCTTTAGAAACTCGGCGCCTACAATTGCAAACTTCAACAGTCCTGAATCACTGGGAACTACTATAAGCGCGTTTCCGACTCCTGGTGCCAGCACCAATGAGTACACCTTTAGTGCCAGTGCCTGTGGCGGAACAGGCGATTACGATTATGAATGGCGTCTAAGCACAGACCCAACTAATCCTGGCTCGGTCGTGAGTACAGATGAAAGCTTCTCTGTTACGCTGCAAGAAAACCAAACGCATTATGCCACTTTAGAAGTCAGTAGCGGTGGGCAAACCGCTTCGGCTACGCGTTCGGTGTACGTCCCGCCTTCCGACTGCGACGATCAGTTTATCTGTGAGTTTCAACGTAGTGTTGCTGACAACAACTACGAAAGCAGTGAAATTGCTTCGACAGAAGCTGCAAGCCACTTGAAACCAGACGACGTTAAGCCCGAGGAGATCTCGCTGGATGGTAATTATCCAAACCCGTTTGGGACTTCAACCACCATTGGTTTTTCTGTGCCTCAACAGACAGATGCTACACTAACCCTGTTTGATATAACGGGTCGTCGTATCACGACAATTGCTGAGGGTCGGTATCAACCCGGGCAGCATAGCGTGATGCTGGATGCTACGTCTTTATCAAGCGGAACCTATATCGTCCATCTTGATGCTGAAGGGCAACAAGAGACCACAACGATAACCGTGGTCAAATAATCGCAACGCCAAGAGGGAAGGCGGACTACTCATGCAATAACCGCTGCAGTAACCGCCTTCCCTTTATTTTTGATATTCAGTCTCCCCCTCTAAAGTGACCAATGATCATGATGCGACGTAATGAGCGATCAAGCAAACGAATCGTTGCACTAATTTTGTCCTTATGCCTCGTATTGTTAGGCGGATGCAACGTGCTTGGATTAACCGATGACGATGAATCAGAAGAGGACGAACCTGAAAACGAGTACTCCTTCAAAGTCAACGGCGAGGAGTGGCCTGCAGTGTCTGCGGAAGCAGAGAAAATGACACGGGCCGTTTTTCCCTTTGAAAATTATTTCGGAATCACGTTTAGCCAGGAAGAGCTTGCAGAAATCTACTATATTCAAAACTTTAGTCTCAGGGTTCCCTTCGAGGGCGAGGGCACCTACTCTCTTGACACGTACGAAGGTGAAGACCCAAGTGGTAGCCTCCTTTACTATGGAGGTATAATTGTGGGATCGGACTATGATGTGACGATCTCCTACCATGATCCTATTCCCGACTCCACCAATAAAGTTACCATCACCCAGTATGACGAAGCGCGTAAAGTCGTTGAGGGCACCTGGCAGGGAAGTTTTGCCCGGCGCGACTACGAACGCGATGAGTTTGAACACCT
>CAZZCI010000137.1:0-6810 GCA_964653015.1 uncultured Rhodothermales bacterium | reverse complement strand
CATCCCATTCGGGCGCGCCGGTGTTCGTAATGATGGTCAGCCCTTCTTCCTCGTCAACGGTGTAATCCGCCTCGGAGGCGTCGGTATCGCCGCAGCCGACCAGTAGGGCGCCGAGAAAAAGAAAAGCACACAGTGTAAATACGGACGTTCGATATCGTGGCATCGTTCGTTTTTTCGCTGTGAAAGGATTCGCTAAATGAGATATAGAGCGCTATCGTTGGGTACATTAAACAGGCTTTGGATGAGACGAAAGCATGCTCGTTAATCCCAACAACGGCTGCTTATACATAAACTTCACCATGACAATACACACTGTGCTCGTCGCATGCAAATCGATCCGGGAAAAACGGTTGGGTAGCCCGAAGGACTGCATCTCCCTGTTGTGTCAACGAACAGCAGCACACCTATTCGATAAGCCCGTCCGCAGTTGAATCCACCCACCCCCGAGATAGACTTTCACTGGGCGATTACGCAGCATAATGCGTCGGTGTGAGAGCTACAGGTGAGAACGTGCAGTATCCATAATTGACAACAGAACAGGTCTACGTGGATCTTTATTCTGGATCAGCCCGTCAAGCATCTTGCCTATTCGGTTCTCTTTTTCTTGACAAACGGTGATTGCTATGGAAGGTGCAAAAATTCTCATGCTCGTGGGCGACTTCGTGGAAGACTACGAAGTGATGGTCCCATTTCAAGCGCTTCAGATGGTTGGCCACACGGTACACGCTGTCTGCCCCGATAAGTCTGCAGAGGACACCGTCAAAACCGCGGTGCACGACTTTGAAGGCGACCAGACGTATACGGAGAAGCCTGGCCACAATTTCGCGCTCAACGCAACGTTTGACGATGTAGATCCAGCAGACTACGACGCGCTGGTGATCCCAGGCGGACGGGCACCCGAGTATATTCGTCTCAATGAGGAGGTGCTGGCAATGGTACGTCACTTCGATGATGCCGGTAAGCCGATCGCAGCGGTCTGCCACGGTGCACAGGTGCTCGCGGCAGCAGGCGTAATCGACGGTAAACAGTGTGCGGCGTATCCAGCATGTCAGCCTGAAGTAGAACGTGCGGGCGGCATCTACACCGATATTGCCGCTGATGAGGTAACCGTTGATGGGCAGCTTGTAACAGCGCCGGCCTGGCCAGCGCATCCGAAGTGGTTGGCGGCTTTTCTTGAGGTGTTGGGTACGACGATCTCGCACCGCGAGCCTGTGGCAGCTTGATCTTAGGCGAAGCGTTGTGGGTCTTTTTTCCACGGAGCATTTCTCACAAACAAAGCGAGCCTGCTCTGCAACGAGCGGGCTCGCTTTGTTTCTATGGGGGAGATCCCCCTCTTTTCTCACAGGTTGCGTCCTGGTCTACCGCACCACCGACCCGGGCTCTGCATCGGTCGTCAGAAGCGACAGATTGCCGTCGCGGTCTTCGCCCATCAGCACCATGCCCTGGCTTTCGAGGCCAAACATGGTCTTGGGCGCGAGGTTGGCGACCACAGTTACGTGCTTGCCGATAATAGCATCGGGATCCATGTGCTGGGCAATACCTGCCAGAATCTGCCGCTCCTCATAGCCCAGGTCCACCTCCAGGCGAAGCAGCTTGTCGGCATCCTCAACCGGCTCAGCCAGGGTGATTTTGCCCACGCGCAGATCCATATCCATGAAGTCGCCAAACTCGATGGGGTCTTTAGGGGATTGGTAGCCTTGCTCTTCCGGCGTGGGGTCGGAGTCGTCGGTGCCAAGCTTGTCGCGTTGCGCGTCCATGCGTTCGTCGTCTAATTTGTCGAAGAGAATAGCGGGGTCGTTCAAGGGGTGTCCGGACTGTAGCAAAGCGGATCCGGCGGCGTCCCATCCGCGGTCGGAGGCATCGGGGCCAGGCGTGCTGGTGCGGACGTCCGTCAGGTTCAGCATCTCGCGGAGGCGTGCTGATGCGTGCGGCACCACCGGATCCATCAAGATGCTGAGGGCCGCACACACCTGCAGGCACACATGCACCGTATTGGCGCAGGCCTGCGGATCGCTCTTGCGGGTGTGCCAGGGCTCGGTGTCGTTGAAGTACTTGTTGCCGAGGCGCGCTATGGCCATTGTTTTGGTGACGGCCTCACGCATCCGAAAGTCATTGTACGACTCGGCAATGTCAGCGGGCGCATCGGCGAGGGTGTCGAGCACCGCCTGATCGGTGTCGGTGGGTGCCTCAAGCGGAGGCACCGCGCCGTCGAAGTAGCGGTCGGCGAAGGTGAGCGTGCGGTTTACGAAGTTGCCCAGCACGTCGGCCAGCTCGCCGTTGACGCGGTTCTGGAAGGCATCCCAGGAGAAGTCGGCATCTTTGGTCTCGGGCAGCGTCGTGGCCAGCGCATAGCGCAGCATGTCGACGCCCTGCGTATCCGCGAAATCGTCGAGGTACTCGTGCAGCCACACCGCCCAGTTGCGACTGGTAGAGAGCTTCTTGCCTTCCAGGTTTAAGAACTCGTTGGCAGGCACGTTCTCAGGCAGTACATAGTCGCCATGCGCCTGCAGCATCGCCGGAAACATGAGGCAGTGAAAGACGATGTTGTCTTTGCCCACAAAGTGGACGAGCTCGGTGTCGTCGTCCTGCCAATAGGCGCGCCAGCGCTCCGGATCCCCCTGCTCCTCGGCCCAGCGCTTGGTGATGGAGATGTACCCGATCGGGGCGTCGAACCACACGTAGATGACCTTGCCGTCGGCTTCGATGCCGTGGCGCTTGGCTACATCGGCTGGTACCGGCACGCCCCACGGCACATCGCGAGTGATGGCGCGCGGCTGCAGTCCATCGTTGAGCCAGCTTTTCACCTGTCCGCGCACATTGTTTTTCCACTCGGGATGCGTATCAATCCAGGCTTCGAGAGCGTCCTGCATGTCGTCGAGCGGCAGGTACCAGTGCGTGGTTTCGCGGAGCTCGGGCGTGGCATCGGTGAGGGTGCTGCGCGGGTTGATGAGTTCGTCTGGACTGAGCGTGGCGCCGCATCGTTCGCACTGGTCGCCGTACGCCTCTTCGTAGCCGCACTTCGGACAGGTGCCCACCACGAAGCGGTCGGCCAAAAACATCTCGGCTTTCGGGTCATAGAGCTGCTCCTGCGTTTTGAGCGCGAACGCATCTTTTTTGTCGAGCGTGCGAAAGAAATCACGCGTGGTTTCGGCGTGCAGGTCGTCGGTGGTGCGTCCGTAATGATCGAAGCTCATCCCGAACCGCTCGAAGCTCTCCTCAATGAGCGGATGGTACGTATCCACAATGTCTTGCGGCGTGCGGTCTTCGCGGAGGGCGCGCATCAGGATGGCCACGCCCATTTCGTCGGAGCCGCACACAAAGGCTACATCGCGCCCAGTGAGGCGCTGGTAGCGCACGTACAGATCGGCGGGCAGGTAGGCGCCAGCCAGATGGCCGATGTGAAGCGGACCGTTGGCGTAGGGCAGCGCGGCGGTGACGGTAAGACGCGTGTTCGGATCAGACATGTGCGGTGGGGTGGGGAAAAGAACAGGGTGTATAGGGGATGCGAAGGCGTATCGGCGCGGCGACGGGGTGGGAGCCGTTAGTTAAAGCTGACGCCGTCGAGCATATCGCCTTCGAGCTTGCGAAGGGCCTCTTCAGCAAACCAGGCTTCTTTTACCTCCTTGGTCTCGTCGGGGATGTTGTCGTGCGGCTTCTCGTAGCCTTCGATGTCCTTCAGCCACACCAGCGTTTTGCGGCGCATCGTGCCATCGGGGGCTTCAAACTCGACATCCACCTCGCGGGCTGCGCAGGTGCCCTCGGCAATGCCAAACACGCCGCCGTGCTTAGGATGCCTCAGAAGAATGCGCACCCGTTCTCCGTAATCAAATCGGCTGGTTTCAAAATCTGCTTCGCTGTAGGTAGCCATAGGGGGGTAAGAACGCGGAGGTCGAACAATTGGGGCGGTTATCAATACTGCATACAGTATAAAAACCGGAATGGGCTCGTGCAGTTCGTTGCCGTGAGCCGTGCATGAAAAGTGTTGCGCCAATCGCGCTAATTCTGCTATGCCTTCCCCTGCTTCCCCACAAATCCAAGGGTCAGACCGCACGCCCCTGTCACACGGCTACCGTTTTAGCCGTGCGCAGTATGAGCGTATGGTGGAGACAGGCGTGCTTGGGCCTAGCGATCGGGTTGAGCTGATCCACGGACAAATCGTACCTATGGGTCCACAAAACAGTCTTCATACAATAACTGTGGAGCGCGTGCGTCGCGTGCTGGATGGCTGTTGCCCTTCGGAGGCATACGTGCGCACGCAGTATCCCCTGGCATTGGGACACGGCTCCGAGCCCGAACCTGACGTGGCGGTGGTGCCGGGAACGCTGGATCACCACCTCGATGCGCATCCCAGCGAAGCCCTTTTGGTGGTAGAAGTCGCCGATACGTCGCTTGCGTTCGACCAGGACACGAAACGGCGTCTCTATGCCCAGCATGGTATCCCCACGTACTGGATCGTGAATCTGCCGTCGGCCTGCGTTGAGGTGTACACCCATCCCAGCGACGGCGATTATACCGCGAAACATACCGTGCCACGCAACGAACGCCTGTCCGTGCCGTTTGCTGATGCGGTCATTGCCTGCACTGATATCTTGTCTGCCTGACCAAATGACTTGTGTTGCGTCATGGATACAGCAGTTGCTTCTCGCTCCACAGCGCCTGCCCACCGCTGGACGCGTGCGCAGTATGAGCGTATGGTCGAGACAGGCGTGCTTGGGCCTAGCGATCGGGTTGAGCTGATCGATGGACAAATCGTACCTATGGGTCCACAAAACAGTCGCCATGCTGCCGTAACAACCTGTCTTCTGACCACGCTGGTTGGGATGTGTCCAGACTCGCATCATGTGCGCAGTCAGGTGCCACTTGCTTTGGGCACCGCTTCGGAGCCGGAGCCTGACGTGATGGTTGTACCTGGGTCAAATGAAGACTTCCTCGACGTGCACCCTGAGACAGCTACACTCGTGGTAGAAGTCGCCGATACGTCGCTTGCGTTCGACCAGGACACGAAACGGCGTCTCTATGCCCAGCATGGTATCCCCACGTACTGGATCGTGAATCTGCCGTCGGCCTGCGTTGAGGTGTACACCCATCCCAGCGACGGCGATTATACCGCGAAACACACCGTGCCACGCAACGAACGCCTGTCCGTGCCGTTTGCTGATGCTGTCATTGCCTGCACTGATATCCTGCCGAAATAACTGCATATGCCCACCGACTTGCCCACCCGTACGGCCTCCGTTTCTCGTACCACCAACGAAACCGACATCTCCGTCTCCGTAAACCTGGACCCTGAGCTGGTCTCGTACGCGAATGACACGGGGATTGGCTTTCTCGACCACATGCTCGACCTGTTTGCGCGCCACGGCGGGTTCTCGATGGAGGTGACGTGCGATGGCGACTTGCACGTAGACGACCACCACACCACCGAAGATGTGGCGATTGCGCTCGGGCAGGCATTCCACAACGCACTGGGCGACAAAACGCAGATTGCCCGCTACGGACACGCGTACGTGCCGATGGATGAAACGCTGGCACGAAGCGTAATTGACTTGTCGGGGCGCTTTTATTGTCAGGTGGATGCCGACTTTGGTCGTCCCACCGTAGGCAAGCTGGCTACCGAGATGGTCCCGCATTTCTGGTATTCGTTTGCCGAGCATCTGCGCTGCAACTGGCACTTCACGGTCCTCTACGGATCCAACACACACCACAAGGTAGAAGCGCTGTTCAAAGCCGGAGCCCGCGCCCTCCGCGCCGCCGTCCACCGCGATGTAACCCGCGACCATGTGCTCTCCACTAAGGGCACGATATAAACGGGTCTGCCTTCTCTTTCTTGACTGCTTCTTCTACCCATCGGTTTTTCTATGTTTGATACTCATACGCTCGCAATTCTCGGTGCCGGAAGCATCGGACAGGCTCTAATTGGCGGACTCGTTGGCGATCTGTTGCCGCCCGAGCGCATCATCGCCACGCGTCGCTCCGAGGCCGGACAGTCCGATCTGCGTGGGACGTTTCCGGACATCCGTGTGACTGCTGATAACGCTGCAGCGGTGGAAGACGCTACTCTCGTGCTCATTGCCTGTAAACCCTACCAGCGAACCGATCTGTTCAACGCCATTCGGCCAGTGCTCAACAACGACGCACTGGTGATTTCCGTGCTGGCGGGTATCCACAGCACCACGCTGGCCCGCGAGCTCGACAGCGCCAACCCGATTGTACGGGCGATGCCCAACACGCCCGCGCTGGTCGATGCAGGCGCTACGGCCTTGGCCGCCGGCTCGACCGCCAACGAGACGCACCTGGAGCTGGCTACCGCGATGTTTGAGGCGGTGGGTACGGCTGAGGTGGTGAGCGAGTCGCAGATGGACGCCGTAACGGGTCTCTCTGGAAGCGGCCCCGCTTACGTGTTTATGTTCATCGAAGCGCTGATCGATGCCGGCGTGCGTCAGGGGCTGCCCCGCACCACCGCAGCGCGTCTGGCCAAGCAAACCGTGTACGGCGCCGCCAAGCTGGCGCGCGACTCCGGCGAGCACCCGGCCATCCTGCGCGATGGTGTGACCACCCCCGGCGGTACGGCCATCGCTGCCGTTTCTGAGCTGGAGGCCCACGGACTGCGCACCATGCTCATCAATGCGGTGGATACGGCCACCCGACGCTCTCGCGAACTGAACGAATCCGACGAGTAACTCCGGATCCCGTTTGTCGCTTCGCATCCCTCTGATTTACTGGTTCTTGCTCTTTTCTCTATGACCACCATCATCGACTACGGCATCGGCAACCTGCGCTCCATTGAAAAAGCTTTCGAGGCGGTTGGCA